>NZ_CP095097.1 GCF_025561445.1 Staphylococcus sp. IVB6181
GCATGGCGAAAATCCGTAGATCTGAAGAGACCTGCGGTTCTTTTTATATAGACCGTAAATACATTCAATACCTTTTAAAGTATTTTTTGCCGTATTGATACTTTGATATCTTGTCTTTCTTACTTTAATATGACGGTGATCTTGCTCAATGAGGTTATTCAGATATTTGGATGTGCAATGACAGTCAGGATTCAGTTTAAACGTTTTAATGACTTTAGCCATGGCTACCTTCGTTGAAGGTGCCTGATCTGTAATCACTTTTTGAGGTTTACCAAATTGTTTAATGAGACGTTTGATAAACGCATATGCTGCATGATTATCTCGTTGCTTACGCAACCAAATATCTAATGTATGACCCTCTGCATCAATAGCACGATATAAATAGCTCCATTTTCCTTTTATTTTGATGTACGTCTCATCAATACGCCATTTGTAATAGGCTTTTTTATGTTTTTTCTTCCAAATTTGATACAAAATCGGAGCATATTCTTGAACCCAACGGTAGACCGTTGAATGATGAACGTTGACACCACGTTCTCTTAGTATTTCAGATATATCACGATAACTCAGCGCGTATCTTAGATAGTAGCCAACGGCTACAGTGATGACGTCCTTGTTAAATTGTTTATATCTGAAATAGTTCATACAGAAGACTCCTTTTTGTTAAAATTATACTATAAACTCAACTTTGCAACAGAACCAACACACTTAATACTTGCATACATTATTCTTGTATTACGTATGCATTAGTACTATAATCAAATTATAACAACAAAGGAGAATTTAGATGACAAAAGTAATTACAGTAAACAACTTTAAAGGTGGAGTAGCAAAAACATCTACAACTATTGGTTTAGCTTATATTTTGTCTCAAAAGTTAAATTATAAAACATTAGTCATTGATTTAGATCCACAAGCTGACGCAACTGAAACGTTACTATTAACATTTGATGCTAAGATAAATAAAACATTATATGATTCTTTAAAACAACAATTGAATGTTGATACTTGTCTTATTGAATTGAATGAAAAAATTGATTTAGTTCCATCGGACTTTAATATGATAGGGTTTCCTAATTTATTAGAAGATTTAGGTTACAATCGTTTTAATGGTGCAAAAGTTATCAATGACTTTATTAATCCCATTAAAGAAAATTACGAATTTATATTAATTGATATTCCCCCTACAATCAGTGATTATTCTAGTAATGCAATTTATGCGTCAGATTATAGTTTAATAGTAATGCAAACGCACAGTCGAAGTTTACGAGCTGTAAGCTCATTTATTGAGTATCTAGCATTATTTAAAGACAACTATCAATTAGATTTTGAGATTGCTGGTATTTTGCCAGTTATGTTCAAAAACAAAGGGAAAATTGATAACATGGTAATTCAGGAATCCATTGAGAAGTATGGGGAACATGTTTTTAAAAACTATATTTTTCAAAGGGAAAGGGTTAAACTTTGGGATAAAACAGGAATTACTGATTTAGATTATCACGATCAGAATACATTGAAGATGTACCAAAATATCACATTAGAATTACTAGAAGAAATAAAGAATTATGAAAGAGAGTGATATATTTGAAAAAAAAAGAATCATTATTAAACTCAAGTGAAGTTAATAATACAAAATTAGACAATGAATTTATTAGTAGAGGACAGAAAATTGAGAATTTACCAGAAACTAGCTTACGTATTAAAGGTAACACACATAGTATAATACATGTTTTGAAACGTATTGAAATGAAGGAATCTTATAACGAAATCCTTGAAGAAGCATTGAATAATTATATTGAAAATAAGTATAGTGAAGAAAAACAAAAACAAATAAATGAGTATGTAAATATAGAGAACGATTATAAAAGAAAAAAACAGCGTAAAAGAAACAAAGCATAGGAAGGATAATATGGATTATAAAGCAATTGAAAAGGAAACTTATATTGTTTGGATAGATATGATGAGGTTTGACAGAAAAGACAGATGAGATAATTGGATAAGTAGTGGTTAGAATGGAGTGATTGTATTATTGAGGTATACTTTATTTTTACAAATGAAAGTCTTCAAAATAAATTAGACAAAAGTAAAAATACAATTACTAAAATAAAAAAAGAACTGCAAGAAGTAGGGTTGCTTGAACAAATTCGTACAGGCTTTAACAAGCTGAACAAATTATATTTGCATGATAAAAAATTAACATATCATAATGATCATACACATCATTCAAATCACTACAATTCAAACTTTAATGATGAGTCTTTAAAATTCCAATTACTCTAAGAATTACTGCAAAATATTCAAAACTATTTAAGTAACTTTTCTGTACTTGAAATTGAAATTATCAAATCTGTACTATCAAGAAAAGAAGAAACTCATTTCATTCGTTTCAAAAGCCACCTATTTTCTTAACGCAGTTTTAACCAAAATATAAATTATTAAGACAATAATAAGAACACAAAAAGCGATATTAAATACCTCTAAATCAAAAAAATTCACAAATGCAAAACTATTATACTGAGACTCGCTGATAACATTGTCAATTCCTCTAGCATCAACTTCGATTTTATTTAACAACCACAAAACTATTGATATTCCAATTAATACAACAACAGATTCTAATAATAATTTAGTAAAACTTTTAACCAATGTAAAACTCCTTTCCATGCCTTAAAGTCATCTTACTAATTAAATTGCTTTATTCCAATTGCTTTATTGACAACGAGCCTCTGAACCCTTAACAAACCCAAAACTTGTCGAATGGTCGGCTTAATAGCTCACGCTATGCCGACATTCGTCTTCAAGTTTAGTTAAGGGTTCTTCTCATTGATCAATAAATTTTCTCGGCATAAATGCGCGGTCTATTCAAAAAACTCATTAAAGTCATAATAATTGTTAATACACAAGCGACTAATATAACCAACTTACCTTTTTCCGTCTTTTCGTTCCCTTTTCTATACTCTCTCATTACAAACAACCAAGAAAGAATAACTAAAATCCCTAAAATAATACTTATAATTTTTATAAACTAAATCACTCCTTTTTAGCAAACTTTATCATAACTCTTACAAAAATTTTGAGTGCCTTTATTTTTAATTTTAAAGGGGCATTTTGAAAAAACACTAAATATTTACGTAGTTTTATATCTAAAATTCTATATAAGCCCTTAAAACGCAAATAAACGTCTTATAATTTTTTATAAAATTTTACCATAACCCAAAAACCAATCCCTGCTAAAATAAAACCAAATATTACAAGTAATATAATCTCCATAATATCTCCTCCTATATGTAAAACATATCAAAACAGGTTCTGTTGCAACAGAACCCTTTAAATTCTGTGACTACATCACAGGTTTTGGTGGAACAATTACAGACGCAATTTCCAAAGGATTACAAAATAAATTAGGCTTTAATAAAACATTAGCTTATTACACAGCTAAAGCCTTTGTATTGATTGTATTATAAGAGGTGATAATATCAGAAAGAAACAAATTTTTCTCATATTAATTATTAACAGTAATGCTTATTTTATTCTTCATACCGTGGGACAACAGCCACGAAACATTAAGGCGTTATTTAATGTTAGCACTCGCATTACTAACACCTTTATACTTTTTAGCAACAAGTAAGAAAGATGAAGATAAAAATAAGTAATATTTATTGCAACGTTTCAAACGATTTATCGTCGAGAATAATATATCTATAAAAATATGAAGTGTCTTTCGAGTAGTAACTTTCGAGTTGCTACTCTTTTTTATAATTGTAATGTATTTACATAAGTAAGTACATATTGATATAATGAATATAAGGAGATGATAATTATGATTAAAACATCTGAACGCATATTCAAAAGTGGAAACAGTAGAGCAATCAGTTTAAGCAAACAAACCATACAACTTGCTGATTTTGAAGTAGGAGATAAGGTTGAAGTATCTGAAATCAATGGTGGTTTGTTTATCAAAAAGAAAGAAGAATCGATTGAAGATGAAATCACAAACTTTTTCAAAAATGGTGGTAGATACACCGAGTCAGAAATTGATTTTGGAAAAAGTGTAGGTCGTGAAATATGAGTATCAAACAGTTTGATATATACTATATTGACCTAGACCCCACTCGAGGTCGTGAAAAACAAAAAATCAGACCGTGCTTAATCGTAAATAATAAAATGACAATAGATGGTACAAATTTCGTTTGGGCGTTACCAATCACAAATCGCGAGAAACGTTATCCATTGGATATTGAACTCAAAACTAAAAAAGGTTTAGTCACAGGCGTTATAGACACGTTACAGATACGTGCATTAGACCTTAGTGTACGCGAACATAACTATAAAGATGAATTACAAGACAACTTAAAAAACGTCGTCTTACAAGCAATACAAACGTATCTAAAACCATCATCATAAAAATAATCCCCTCACTACTACTAATAGTGAGGGGATTGGTGTATACAATTCATTTCATAACGTTGTTCTCTGCTTAGATTTTTCAGGTTCTGTTGCAAAGTTGAGTTTATAGTATAATTTTAACAAAAAGGAGTCTTCTGTATGAACTATTTCAGATATAAACAATTTAACAAGGATATTATCACTGTAGCCGTTGGCTACTATCTAAGATACGCGCTGAGTTATCGTGATATATCTGAAATATTAAGGGAACGTGGTGTAAACGTTCATCATTCAACGGTCTACCGTTGGATTCAAGAATATGCTCCGATTTTGTATCAAATTTGGAAGAAAAAACATAAAAAAGCCTATTACAAATGGCGTATTGATGAGACGTATATCAAAATAAAAGGAAAATGGAGCTATTTATATCGTGCTATTGATACAGAGAGACATACATTAGATATTTGGTTGCGCAAGCTACGAGATAATCATGCAGCATATGCGTTTATCAAACGTCTCATTAAACAATTTGGTAAACCTCAAAAAGTGATTACAGATCAGGCACCTTCAACGAAGGTAGCCATGGCTAAAGTTATTAAAACGTTTAAACTGAATCCCGACTGTCATTGCACGTCCAGATATCTGAAATAACCTCATTGAGCAAGATCACCGTCATATTAAAATAAGAAAGACAAGATATCAAAGTATGAATACGGCAAAGAATACTTTAAAAGGTATTGAATGTATTTACGCTCTATATAAAAAGAACCGCAGGTCTCTTCAGATCTACGGATTTTCGCCATGCCACGAAATTAGCATCATGCTAGCAAGTTAAACGAACACTGACATGACATATTAGTGGTTAGCTATATTTTTAATTTTGCAACAGAACCGTCTAAAAAATAGATGGTATTGATTCGTCTATTTTCTAGACGCTGGTGATGTTATATGTTCAAGTTTTACATACTTTATGCATGTATCATGTATTCTTGCGTATTATATACGTGCATACATTTGAAAAGTTATATGTTTGAACGTAACTTTAAAAAACTTGCTTACATCTATATAATAGTTAATGTAAGCAAGTTGAATTGATGGTGGCTAATCTCATGAAAATGGGGTGATGCCTATGGTTTTGGTTTTTGCTCCTAGAAAGGACTAGCATTGTCTGATTATGAAATGCTGATGATTTTTTTAACCATCATCGGTTTAGTATTAATTAGTAATAACCAAAAAATAACCATCCAACTTTAGCCGGTTAATGGTTATTTTAATCGAAAATTATTAAAGGCTACCGTCTTTTTAACGGGCTTACTAAGACACGAGTGTTAGCGCACTTGTGTCTTTTCTTTTGTCATTTTCAGTATATCCTTTCTTACTCTTTTTGTAAAATTAGATATATATTTTCTTTCAAGAGTATAATTTCAAATTAACCTTCGTGTTATTGTCGTCCATCTGTCGGCAATTTTTCGTGTTCATTTTTTTAGGTGAGGAGTAGTTTATTGGTATGAATAAATCAAAAATTGCAGAAATTAGAAAACAAAAATCATTAACTCAAGAAAACTTAGCAGAAAAGTCTTACGTAACAGTGAGAACAATCCAAAGAATGGAGGCTGGAGAAGAAGTTAGTAGTGAAACACTTAAAAGTGTCTCAAATGCATTAGATGTTACAGTCAATGAACTATTCGAATCTATCTCGTCTTCTGATAAGGAGAAGGAAATAATGGAAATATCTAAAGAACAACAAAAGCAGTTTAATTATCGTAAAAATTAATTTTTTACGATTAGATTAATAACATTTGGTATTATTTTTGTGTTTTTAGGACTATTTGGAATCTTTGTAGGTGAGTTAGAAGGTTTAGAACAAAGTATTTACGGCATCATTTGGATTTTCGTTTTGTTTTTGAGCTTAGCAATAATGCATTATTTTTTAAATGTTTTTATTTCAAAAAAGTTAGATGAAAAATATCCTATGACTATTGGAATAAAAAATAGAGTATCTAATAGAAAAAATGAACCTGTAAAAAATGGTTGGGATTTTATGGCTAGATATTGGTGGATTGTTTTTCCTATTGGAGGTTTCCTAAGTTGGTTAATACCTGAATTAACAGGAAAATAAAATACAAAATAAAAGATCTTTAGCAAGTGTGCTAAAGATCTTTTATTTTAATCTTCCCAATCTAATTGAAGTTGTTTTAAGAATGCTTTTCGCTCTTTTTCTAATTGTGGATCATACTCACTTTTTATTTTTTTGGCTCTATGTCAAATTCGGTTGATGCATAAAATTTGAAATCAAATATTATAGTTACCATAAACTATGTCGCTCAGCTAGTATTGCTTTAATTCCTATGGAATTTAGTATTACTAACTGAGCATTTTTTATTTTAAGCTGCTTTAGGCAATGGGGTATGGAAGCGATGTTTTTTCTTAGCTAATAGCTTGAATTTGATTAGAATTCTATTTCTGAAGTTATAGAAATTTCTGTATCCATAAGCGATTCTTTTTAGTACTTTAATGTTGTTATTTATAGCTTCTATAGGGCCGTTTGAGCGACCAGGATGATTTAATGCATTCATAATTTCTGGTAAAAAATTTCTAAAGCTTTTAAGTACTCTTTTAAGTCCGCCATCAGTATTTCTATCCTTAAGGTATTTAAGAATTTGATGAGTTAATTTATGATTTTCATTGGTCTTTATTGATGTACGAAGCGCATTTACTTTGTCATAGACATCCTTTAACTCTGGGCTTTCACCCAAAATAAAATTTATCATTGATTTTTCTGATTCTAATCCAGGGAAAAGCTTGTTATCTTTATAAAGCGTACTATTCAAGGATTCGGAAGGTTTAAGAATAAGCTTCCAATAATGTTTAAGTTTTCTATAGTATTTGCCATCCTTATGTCTTTTTTCATTCATTATCCTGATACGAACTCTATTGAGTTCTCTATTTAATGCTTGAACAAGGTGAAATCGATCTAAAATGATTTTCGCATTTGGAAATAACTGCTTAAATAAAGAAATATATGGGCTGTACATATCGGTTGTAACTGTTTCAACTCTTTTTCTTACTTCTCTATCAAACCGGATAAAATAAGCAAATAATGCACGCTTTCTACGATCAGGTAAAATATCTACGATTTGATGCGTATCACCATCACAAAATATAAAACTCATTTTACCTACTACATTTTTAACACTTTTGAATTCATCCACCATGATATGTTTGGGCAGTTCATTAAATGGACCTAACTTAACACTATTTGCAGTTTTATTAATATAACGTATTACAGAAGCAGAACTAACATCGTTATCGTAAGCAATGCCTTTGCAAGACCTATTCTCATGGCTTTGATACAGAATATGCAGCGCTAATTTATTACAGAAATTATGATGTTTTTTCACAAAATTCGTCTTTGCTACAAATGATGAATGGCATGAACGACAAAAGAACCTTTGTTTTTTGAGCTCTAAATAACTGGGACTACCTTGAATCTTCATAAGCTTTATCATCGTTTTTCTTTTACCATTCTTTACTATTCTATGGTTTTCATTTACTGCTCCGCATTTTTCACAACAATCTGGTGTGTATGTCAAAGTGCCTTTAAATAGTAAAGTTCTTACCAAGTTAAAGTAAACTTCCTGAACATCATCAGAAAAAGTAATATTTTTCCCTTTATAATCAAGTATTTTTGCTATACAATGTGTCATAAGCGCAATTCCTCTCTTTATTTGTGTTGGTAACTTAAATATTAGGGGGTTGCGCCCTTTTTATGCAAAAAATTCGATTGAGAAATAACCGCTAGGTTATCTCATCAACCGAATTTATTATAGAGCCATTTTTTTCATAAGTACGTTCTTCTAACCATCTCGGCGTTTTTTCACGACTTATATATTGTCGTAACTTATCTATATTCGCCATTTGGTTCTGTTGCAAAGTTGATTTTGTAGTATAATTTTAACAAAAAGGAGTATGCTATATGAACTATTTCAGATATAAACAATTTAACAAGGACGTCATCACTGTAGCCGTTGGCTACTATCTAAGATATGCGCTTAGTTATCGTGATATATCTGAAATACTAAAAAATAAATATCAAATAATAGGTTTCGCGACATTCATTTATCTATAGTTATAAGTATTTAATATTTTCCTCAAGATAACTCCAAAGATAAATCCTATAATAGATAGAGGAATCCATCCCATTCCTATTGAGGATAAAGGTATATATTTCTCAAACACTGATGTTATACTCTCAAATAAATTTGTGTCAGAAATGAAAGGTGGACAATGTTTAATAGCATCTATGACTGCAGCTAAAAGAGTGAATAATATAGTAGAGTTATACACAGTCTTAGAACAAAAGAATTTAAAGTTTATAATTTCTAATAAAATTAATACGATTGCTAAAGGATATAGTAATAGTAATATAGGAGTTGAAATTTTAATGATGTATGTTAAACTCACATTCGATATTAAGAAAGAAACAATACAAGATAAAGTAGTAAAGAAAATATAATTAAATTTAGGGAATAAGTTACTAAATGTTTCTGAAAAAGAAGCGTTTAGTCCAATAGCTGTTTTTAAGCAAGCTATAGTGATAATGACTGCCAGAAATATCATGCCATATTCCCCTATGTAGTATTTAATAATAAGAGTCAATGTGATTCCGCCATTTTCATGTGGTTCAAACTCTCCTAAGCTCATTGATCCGATAATAGCTAGTAAACTATATATTAATGCCATGAGTACCATACTAATAGCTCCAGATTTAATTGTTTCTCTAGTTATATTTAATGGTTCTGAGATCCCCATATCTTTTATGGTTTTTACAATAATCATCCCAAAAGCCAATGCTGCTAATGCATCTAAAGTATTATAGCCGTCTACAAAACCTTTAAAAAAAGGAGTTTGTTTATATTCATTAGAAATAGAGCCGCTAGTGATTGTACCCATAGGTTGTAAAAAGGACAAAGTTAATATAATACTTAAAAGAAATACAAAAATAGGATTAAGTATTTTCCCTATGTATTCCAATATTTTTGCAGTATTTCTTGAGAACACCCAAGTTAATATGAAAAATAATAAACTGAATATAAAAAGAAATGGCTTGTATAAGCTTTGACTAATAAAAGGAGATAACCCAACTTCAAATGATGTAGATGCCAACCTAGGTAAAGCATATATTGGGCCAATCACTAAGTATAATGTTATAGTAAAGATATATGCATAGTGTCTATTAACTTTCATTGATATTGCAAAAATATCCTTTTTTTGTGAAAAACCAGCTGCTATTACTCCTAAAAACGGTAATCCTATTGCAGTAACTAAAAAGCCTATATTAGCTAATATGACGTTTGGGCCGGAGGCTTGTCCTAAATGAGTAGGAAAAATCAAATTTCCTGCTCCAAAAAATAATCCAAATAACATAGAGCCGATATACATATTTTCTTTCCACGTTAATTTATTGTGCATAAAAATCCCCTCCTTTATTATATCTTTGAAACCTATAATATATTAATAAGCATCAATGAGAAAGTTTATAATCCTAAGTCTTCTAAGATAATAAAGATTAGTTCTTTATAGAAATTATTATGAAATAATGTCATTATAGTTGAAGTTGTCAAGGAAGCTTTTGGGAGATTTCTTTTCTTGCCATTTTGTTACGGTATCACCTTCCAAATGGCATAAAAACTTATCATCTACTAATATATACTCTCCATCTTCTGATCCATGACCTAAAACTTCCACATTATGATTCTTGTTCTCAAAATATCTAATTAAGTAATTTTTCATATCTTCTAATGATTTAATATAATCTTCTAATTCATCATTATTAATAACATAGGAACCTACTTTACTTTGTCCAGAAATTATTCCTTCAATTTCATCTACTATATTTAACGCTTCCCAAGTTATTGATATATCCCCCTCTTCTGGAGAAAACATATATTTACTAAGTATGAACTTGCTGCCTTTCCAATTAATTTCTGAGTATGAAGGAATTTCCATGTATTCTAAAAAATAGTCTGTGATAACCCTTCCATCAATTTTTTCCTTATAAATTTTTATATTTTCTATAGAACTTATCCATGACTTAACATCATCTTCTGTCTTAAATAATCCCACCATTTTTCTAGTTGAAAATTGCTTGAATTCTAGTAAAAACATCTCGTATTCTCCTCTTAGTATATATAACTTATGGTATAAATATATCGATAGTGTTTTTAACGAAAGTATATCTCCCTATAGTTTAAGTAAAAAGTTACTATTTATCCACTTCTTTTTTTGTGATAAATAGTAACTTTTTACTTATCGATAGAAAAATGATAACTATTTTCAAAACTATGTTTTTTATACGTATAAATTTTCTGGTTCTGCTGCAAAGTTGATTTTATAGCAAACTTTAACAAAAATATTCTACTCAGATACTTAAGTATGCTTTTACGTCTGGTATAAATACATTATTTAGGTTAAATAATCACTTAGGAACTTCAAATTATTATATAGGGAATTTTAAACTATAACTCGAAAAAATTTGTATAATAAAGTTAACGATAGCGAAAGGGGATGAAGTTTATGATGGTTGCTGAGATTATCGGCGGAATTATTAAACTTATTAAGACACTCGTTGACACTTTTGCTTAACTTAAAATTGAATTTCTAATACAAGAGGAGGAAATATTTTATGTCAGGTATTGTAGATGCTATCAGTCAAGCAATTCAATCAGGTCTAGAGCAAGATTGGGTAACAATGGGAACTAATATCGCTAAAGCATTAGCACAAGGTATTGATGTTATTGCTGGTTTCTTTGGCTAATATAAATAATCAAAAAAGATGGTTAAGCAGTACTTTAACATGTTGGTAAAGTACTTGTAGCAAATATATTGTTGAAGATTGATAGATAAACAGATAGGATTCCTCTCAATCAAAGAGTACACTAAAAAATCAACTTCGCTAGTTCGGTCTGTATACGATTAATCAGGCGTTCATCTAAAGTAGATATTATAGTTAAAAATCTAAATATTTTTAATTGATGATAATATATTGATGCTTTAATTATTTTATTTTTGCGTTAAGTAACCATCTTCCATATGAAAGATTTTGTCGCAAAATTTAGTTAACCGTTCATCGTGAGTAACAATAATACATATTTTTTGACGTTGTTTAGACTGTTCTTTTAGTATTTTCATAACTGCCATCGCATTTTCAGTATCGAGTGATGCGGTTGGCTCATCAGCTAAAATAATAGATGGCTGTGTATAAATTGCTTTAGCAATCGCAACACGTTGTTTCTGTCCTCCTGACACTTCAGAAGGTAATTTATTCTCGATTTCTTTCAAACCTAAATCGTCTAACAATTTATCATGTTCTTGAGTACTTAACACATCTTTTTTATAACTCTTTAATAAGTGAAATTGTTGTTTGATTGTTAAGAATGGAACTAAGTTAGTCGCTTGTAATATAAATCCAATTTCTTTCATTCTCATTCTGGATAATTTTTTCTGATTCATTTTTGAGATTTTCTTATCGTTAATATAAATTTCTCCAGATGTAGGTGCTTGTAAGGCACCAGCCATTGTTAGGAATGTACTTTTACCAGAACCAGAAGGACCAACAATAGCTATAAAATCGCCTTTTTCAAAAGATAATGATGTTGGTTTAACTGCTTTAATCATATGATTTCCATCTTGAAATTCTTTTGTCACTTTCTCGAATTTTAACATAATGAAACCTCCTTATCCGATTGCCTTAAGTGGATCAATTTTTCTAATAGATAGTACTGAGAAAAGACTACCCACAAGTGAAATAAGTATCAGAACAATGCCGAAAATAATAAGTGTTATAACATCAAATTGAATCGGTACTGCTTTGGGTAAAATTAGACTTGTAAGCAGGGTCAACATTAATCCAATTAATGAGCCAATTAAAGATAATATAAAGGTTTGTGCTAACACCATCTTCATTAAGAATCCATCCGTAAATCCTTGCGCTTTTAATACACCGAATAAACTCTTTTTTTGTAGAGTAATAACATATAAGAATACTCCAATAACTGTAGCAGAAATAACAAACAAAAATGTAATCATGAAATTCATTGTTAAATTTTGAGATTTATAACCTGGTAAATTTTCTACAAATTCATCAATACCAATCACTTCTAAATCACTATTTATCTTTTTATCATTCCAATTATTATCTTTGACAACTACTGAATTGGTTTTGTCTGACGATAATGCTGGGTTAATTTTTTTCACCGTTTTATTATTAGTAAAAATAACAGGAGAAGCATTATATTTCGCACTTTCTGACACTCCAACGATATGTAATTTCTCGTCAGATTGAGATAAATTGATTATGTCATTAACTTTAAATCCTTTATCTTTCAATGATTGATCAATGACAGCCTCATTATCTTTATTAAACGCTTTGCCTTCCTTGATCTTCGGAATCAAGAATGAATTTGATGTTACCCCAAAGAGTATCGCATTCTCTTTACTATTTCCCTTTGAAGCGATAATGCCCATTTGCTTTAAAGGAGCCTCTTTTTTAAATTTCCCTTTAACATCCGATGTTGTTATTACTGATTGTTGTACCGTTTGATTAGCATCTTTATTTAAGACAATTGCATCTGCCTGCCACTTCTTAATACCTTCTGTGTTCATATTAATTAAACCATTCGCTAATCCAGATAATAAAAAAAGTAAGTAACTAATTAATACAAGAATGCCTATAATTAATCCAAATTTCAGCTTATTGTATTTAATTTCGTTCCATGCCAAAAACATTTAATCCTCTCCTTTAAACACGATATTAATAAGTATAACAATAAAAGCTTTTTGGTTCTGTTGCAAAGTTGAATTTATAGTATAATTTTAACAAAAAGGAGTCTTCTGTATGAATTATTTCAGATATAAACAATTTAACAAGGACGTCATCACTGTAGCCGTTGGCTACTATCTAAGATACGCGCTGAGTTATCGTGATATATCTGAAATACTAAGAGAACGTGGTGTCAACGTTCATCATTCAACAGTCTATCGTTGGGTTCAAGAATATGCGCCTATTTTGTATCAAATTTGGAAGAAAAAACATAAAAAAGTCTATTACAAATGGCGTATTGATGAGACGTACATCAAAATAAAAGGAAAATGGAGCTATTTATATCGTGCTATTGATGCAGAGGGTCATACATTAGATATTTGGTTGCGTAAGCAACGAGATAATCATGCAGCATATGCGTTTATCAAACGTCTCATTAAACAATTTGGTAAACCTCAAAAGGTGATTACAGATCAGGCACCTTCAACGAAGGTAGCCATGACTAAAGTTATTAAAACGTTTAAACTGAATCCTGACTGTCATTGCACATCCAAATATCTGAATAACCTCATTGAGCAAGATCCCGTCATATTAAAGTAAGAAAGACAAGATATCAAAGTTTCAATACGGCAAAAAATACTTTAAAAGGTATTGAATGTATTTACGGTCTATATAAAAAGAACCGCAGGTCTCTTCAGATCTACGGATTTTCGCCATGCCATGAAATTAGCATCATGCTAACAAGCTAACATAAAATATTATTTTAAAATTGAGATTAGACATTTATTTTTCAACTTTGCAACAGAACCTTAATTTTTTCATAGCAATCTCCTTTCTTTTATATTAATATTACATCAATAGTTATAAAAATAAAATAATAAAAATAAAAGAAAGGTGTTTTAAAAATGAAATGCAAAACCTTATACTTATTGGTTCCACTTATACCAATAGAGTTTATAGGAATCTATATTGACTATTCTTATAATTCACTACTTGGATATATCCCTTATTTCATTGTTTCTGCAATTATTAGCTTGTATATATTCAAAAACAAATTAAAAAAAGTATATTTGTACTGACGAATAGAATTATTGGAATTATCATCTCTTTTGGAAGTGTCCACATCTTTATGAACATTTATCATTCTTCAGATTATTTCAATCCTTTTTCAACTAGCGGTTTCTCAATATTTTTAGGCCTTATAAGTTTTATAACAATTGCCATTATTTATCTAGTCATATACGGAATTTCTCCAAAAAACAATTAGTGCATATATATAAATGCTTTATTCCAATTGCTTTATTGACAACGAGCCTCTGAACCCTTAACTAAACTTGAAGACGAATGTCGGCATAGCGTGAGCTATTAAGCCGACGATTCGACAAGTTTAGGGATTGTTAAGGGTTCAGAGCTCGTTGTCAATAAATTTTCTCGGCATAAATGCGTGTCTTATTATTTATTTTTATTCACTTTAAATAAAAAAACGTCCAAAGTATGCTACATAATAATACTTAAGACGTTTTAATTTTTATTTAGTTTTTATCTCCTTTAACTTTATCAATCAAATCATTAGCTTTATCTTTAACATCATCTACTACTTCTTTGGCTTTACCAGAAGCTTTATCTCCTTTACCTTCTGCCTTTAAATCCTTATTATCAGTAGCATCTCCAATAGTCTCTTTGATATTTCCTTTTGCTTGTTCGAATTTTTCTTCGCTCATTTTCTATTCCTCCTAAATAATCAATGTCTACAATGCAATTATATTATTCAAATACACTTTTTAAAAGTAAAATCATATCCCTGTTTTATCCCATGCATTAAACGGTTCTGTTGCAAAGTTGAAAAATAAATGTCTAATCTCAATTTTAAAATAATACTTTATGTTAGCTTGTTAGCATGATGCTGATTTCATGGCATGGCGAAAATCCGTAGATCTGAAGAGACCTGCGGTTCTTTTTATATAGACCGTAAATACATTCAATACCTTTTAAAGTATTTTTTGCCGTATTGAAACTTTGATATCTTGTCTTTCTTACTTTAATATGACGGTGATCTTGCTCAATGAGGTTATTCAGATATTTGGATGTGCAATGACAGTCAGGATTCAGTTTAAACGTTTTAATAACTTTAGTCATGGCTACCTTCGTTGAAGGTGCCTGATCTGTAATCACCTTTTGAGGTTTACCAAATTGTTTAATGAGACGTTTGATAAATGCATATGCTGAATGATTATCTCGTTGCTTACGCAACCAAATATCTAATGTATGACCCTCTCTGCATCAATAGCACGATATAAATAGCTCCATTTTCCTTTTATTTTGATGTACGTCTCATCAATACGCCATTTGTAATAGGCTTTTTTATGTTTTTTCTTCCAAATTTGATACAAAATAGGAGCATATTCTTGAACCCAACGATAGACTGTTGAATGATGAACGTTGACACCACGTTCTCTTAGTATTTCAGATATATCACGATAACTCAGCGCGTATCTTAGATAGTAGCCAACGGCTACAGTGATGACGTCCTTGTTAAATTGTTTATATCTGAAATAGTTCATACAGAAGACTCCTTTTTGTTAAAATTATACTATAAATTCAACTTTGCAACAGAACCAATATTTGGATTATTAGATTTATTGGAGGAATAGTATGTGTTATTTCAGTTATGTTACTTACTAAATATTTTCAGAAAAAGAAAAGGTAGAAATAGGTTTTTGAAAACGAGTTTCTTCTTGTCTTGATACTAAGAGTCACTATTACTGGTGAAGTTAATAGTGACAACTATTTTTATGCATTTAGCATCAAATTTCATTAAATCTTATGTTAACACTTTGAATATTATTCATTTAGTGCTAAGATTAAATTAAATTAAAACAGAACGAAAAAGAACACCTAGCATTAGAACATTGTTGACAGCAATGACTAATCGCTAACCGATAACCACACTATCGGCGCACTTTAAGGTGTCCTCTTTCTCTTATTCTGTTACCCTTATGTTACTAAATAAACCACCGTTTCGCAACATAAAAGTATCAGAATCAAAAAGAAGAAAGAGACATAAGCAACTGATAAGCAAGTCAGTATAAGAGTGTAAGCCGTTACAATATATCGGTTTGCACTCTTTTTTGTTCTCTATAAAGGAGAAGGCAAAAATGGCTTATCAACTTATCAGTTTAGAAGAACATGCAACATTCGACAGTATTCAAGCAATGGATAACACAGTGAGACAATATAATGCAAAAATCAGCAAAACACACTATGAAACGCTTAATCTGTTGAAGCAATACAGCTGCAAAGTGATTGGTGTTTCACACATCAAAATTAAAACGATTGCTGATCGTCTTGGAAAATCAGTACGTACAATCAAACGTCATTTGAAGTATTTAAAAGAGCAAGGTTTTATTTCAGTTATTAATACTATGCGTTCAAAAACCGGCGGCAAAGGGGCAAGTGCATACGCAATTAATCCTATAGAAATGCAACAAAAAATTATTAATGTCACGTCGCAAATGTCACGTCGCAAAGCGGGTAAAAAACGCAATCAACACCAGTCGCAGCAAGCCATGGCGTTTGTCCGAATTAAAAAAGAAACTATATCTTTTTTAAAACTATTAAATTCTTTTGTAAGTAACAAAAGTCACAAGAAAAAAATCAAATTAAAACGTATTGAAAACATTAAATATTTCAGAGCATGCCCCAAAGGTGTACCGATTGAATTTTATCAACGTTACAAACCTTTCTTTAGCGACGCCCAAATCAAATGCCTATTCAACAAAATCTCAAACCAGATCAATCAATATCCTAATATCAATGACGAAGAATACACTGACATAGTCGACAATACAATGGATTCCTTGGTAAAGGCGTTAAGAAATTATCACAGAGGACAAGGCGAGAAAATCTATAATATTTTTGCATATGCATCAGCGGCGGCTAAATATCAAGCATTTAGACAATGCAGTATGAAATTATGGGAAAATCCGCCAGCATTTACACAAGAAGATATAACATTTGAAGCAGGTAGTACTTTCAAACAAGCGAGTATGACTATGTGGGAAAAAGCAGGTCTGTTTGATGACGAAGGTATACCTTATTAATTAATCTGAGTGATTTGCGACATAGGAATTTCAGCATTTTCATTTTCCTTGTCTAACAGCAATCTATTGTTAAGCATGTCTATTTTTCGTATAAAGCATTATATTTGTTGGAAATAGCCATCTTTCCAATATTCAACAGTTGCTGGCTCATTATTCATAATTTTGAAAAGTAGGTTTGCGTTGAGCATTGCACATTAATCGTCGGACAGTTCAGGATGAGCTGCTTTGTTTTGTTCTTCAACAAAGGCTTGAAGCTGCTCAAGTTGTTCAGGCACTTAGTAAAGGCCATCCATTTGACCTTTCCCCTGCCTTGAGGAATTCGGCTATCCAAAAATTCATTTATGATACCCGCTACTTTGCAGTTTCATGTGAAACTGCAAAGTAGCGGCTTAATCTTCAAGTTCGGGCAAATGTATTAAATTAGCTGTGTATAATATAGAGTGTTTGGGAATCAGCATGCGTTTTTCGATAGGTCGCCCTTGCTTATCCGTAAGGTTATCGCTTTTAACGAGAAGAATTTCATATCTCCATTCATTCATAATATAGCCGGTTAATTCATCCCCATTATTTAAAAATACTTTGACCTTTCTTTGGTTAAAAAAGCGGTGTACACACGTTGGGTACACTTGCTTATCGTAATATTCAAATCTTTTATTTTGCATTTGTTTGATCTTTTTAATGTGTTCTTTGGATGTGCCCATCATATCTATCCTATCCCCATATATTGAAAATCTAATTATCAATTATACTATTAACATAGCACAGCTAAGTTGTATATCCAGTGTCCTTTAAGTCGTCTTTTAAATTCTTCTTTATCTTTTTCAAATTGTTTTTGTCCATCTGTTGTCAATTTTTCTTTTTTATTAGGATTGTTGTGTAGCCATTTAGGAGTGATTTTCTGCTTGTTGTCTGGTGTTCGTGCAGTTTCTCAGAAATGTTTTGTGGGAACATCTACCTAATGATTCTTTATATACTTTTAGAAGGGATTGCACTATCTCATCACCATCATTTTTGCAAAATATCTTGAGCGAGTGTTTTCAAGGGTAGCTTTGACAATTATATTGCTTTTGGATTGTAAATATATATGGTTAACATATTCTACACCACAAGGATAATGTATACAAGTATAAGGTGGTATGATATACAATATACTTGTATACTTAAGTGAAAGTATAAAAACATTATCAAAGGAAGATTTAAATGACGAGAGTAATTACAGTAAATAATTTTAAGGGCGGAGTGTCAAAGACATCGACCACTAACGCAATAGCTTATATATTATCTCAGAAATTAAACTATAGGACATTAGTCATTGATTTGGATCCGCAAGCTGATGCAACAGAAACTCTCTTGTTAACATTTGATGGCGAAACGGATTTAACTTTATATGAATCTTTAGCAGAAGAATTAAATGTCGAAAACTGTCTTGTAACATTATATGAAAATTTAGATTTAATCCCTTCTGATTTCAACATGATTGGCTTCCCGAATTTGTTAGAGGACTTAGGTTATGACCGTTTCAATGGGGCAAAGGTCATTAATAATTTTATCGCACCTATTAAAGGAAATTACGATATTATACTCATTGATACACCACAACTATTTCAGATTACAGCAGCAATGCTATTTATGCGTGTGATTATAGCTTGATTGTGATGCAGACACACACCAGAAGTTTCAGAGCAGTGAGTTCATTCATTGAGTATCTAGCTTTATTCAGAGATAACTATCAATTAGAATTTGAAATTGCCGGTATTCTTCCTGTAATGTTCAAAAACAAAGGGAAAATTGATAACATGATCATTCAGCAATCCATTGATAAATATGGAGAACATATTTTTAAAAATTATGTTTCTCAAAGAGAAAGGGTAAAACTCTGGGATCAAACAGGAATCACTGATTTAGACTATCACGACAAAATCACATTGAAAATGTACTATGATATTACTTTAAAATTATTGGAACAAATCAAAGATTATGAAAGAGAGTGATATATTTGAAAAAGAAAAATTCATTATTAGATTCAAATAAAATTGAAGATACAACTTTAAACAACAATTTTATAAACAGAGAGCAGAAAATCGAAAGCTTACCGCAAACAAGTTTACGTCTTAAAGGAAATACACACAGTATAATACACGTGTTAAAAAGAATTGAAATGAAAGATTCCTATGATGAAATAATTGAAGCAGCATTAAATAACTACATTGAAAGTAAATATAATGATGAAAAGCAAAAACAAATTAAAGAATACGTCAATACAGAGAACGAGTATAAAAGAAGAAAACAACGTAAAAAAGAGAATGATAGAGCATAGTATCTACTATGCCAACGACTTGCATATATTATATAATTATACTATATGCAAGTATATTATATACTTGAATTCAAAAGAGGGAGTGTTATGAAAGATAATCAAATTGCAACAGAACCTGTTTTGAGATGCTGTGAGAAGCTCTCATTTGCATCGAAGTAAAGTTTATTAAACCAAATCATTATCTTTTTTTATTCTGTAAATTGTCTGCCTTGTGATATTTACTTCTTTCGCAATTTTACTAATTGCTTGGCCTTCTTTTAACATTTCGACAACTCGATGATAGATAACACGCTTTTGAGGATCTTTCGCGTTTGGCGAATAAAGTAAAGGTCGTCCTTTATAAACATCTTTTTCTTTCGCAACTTGAATTCCTTGTGCTTGTCGACGTTTACTTTCGTTTCTCTCTTGTTCTGAAACCATTGCTAAAATTTGAACAATTAAATCTTTCATAAACTTATCTAATAATGGATTACCGATCACTTCATTCATCATAGGTAAACTTGTAATCATTAGCTGCACGTCTTTTTCTTTTAAATAATTCACAGTTTCAATAATTTCATCATAGTTACGTCCTAAACGATCTATTGACTCCACAACGAATCGATCTCCCATTCTTACAAAATTAAGAGCTTCTTGAAATACAGGTCTATTTTCAACTGACTTGCCTGATTGCTTCTCTGTAAAGATTTTCTCCACACCAAATGTCTTTAAATTATCTAATTGTCTTTCTAAATTTTGGTCTATCGACGATACTCTCGCATAACCTATAATCATTTATTTTCACTCCATATTTAATATACACCCTAATCATACGTTTTAATTACTGTAATTTCAACAATCTGATTTGTATGTTTAGGGTGTACCTAAATAATACAATTACTTTTAACCATACCTCATATAGATAATTTAGTTAACTAACACATGTACACTCAACACAATTGTTCATTGCACATGTGTTGAACTTCTATTTTAATTGCTTATTGTCCTAGCATTTCATCATTTTTTCTGTAAGAACGAGTTTATATTTAAATTCAACTTTACGCATTTCCATATTTTCTAATTCTTTTTTCTCTTCATTGGTTAAGCCAACCATAACATCTATTATTGATATCAAGACAAGAAGAAACTCGTTTCACTCGTTTTAAAAACCACTTCTTTTTGACATTAACGTAACGTAATACATTACAATAAATAAAAATAAAAAAAGAGGTGGAAACAATGGAATTTTATCAAATGCCAATGTTTAATAAAGTGTTAGTTAAAGACATTGAAAAAGCAGAGAAATGGTATGAAAAAACAATTGGTTTTAAAAGTGTTTTTAAATTTAGAAATGATAAAAACGAAGTGCTAATGAATCATTTAAGACTAGAAAAATATCAAGACTTAATGCTAATTTCTCAAACAAATTTTGAAGTTGGAAACTCAATATATTTAAACATCTTAGTAAAAGATATCGAAGAAAAGTCCAAAAATATTTCACAAAAATTTATAGTAAGCCAATTAGAAGAACAACCATGGAACGCTAAAGAAATGACAATAAAAGATCCAGATGGACACTTAATCACACTGACTCAATCAAATATTAGCGATACTGATTTTGAAAAATTAATGAAACAAACTTCTAAAGATTATTAGATAAAAATCTATATTGCTTTATTCCAATTGCTTTATTGACAACGAGCCTCTGAACCCTTAACAAACCCAAAACTTGTCGAATGGTCGGCTTAATAGCTCACGCTATGCCGACATTCGTCTTCAAGTTTAGTTAAGGGTTCTCCTCAACGATCAATAAATTTTCTCGGCATAAATGCGTGGTCTTGTTATAATTGAAATAAAGGAGCAGTAGTGGCTCCTCCCAAAGAACTAATTGATTAGTTCTTTTATGATGTCAGCTAAAGCTTTTAACAAGTTAAGTATGCTTGTTAAAAGCTTTTTGTTTGTGCATTTTATAATTAATAACCTTATTTTGCATTTTAAGGGGGTATTTAGAGCAAACTCTGTATTTCTTATGGGTTACTCAAATCTCAATATAAGCGTTTAAAGCGTAAATATGAGCTTATAACAGAAAAATATCCCTACTTGATTTATACATAAAATATACACCGTCAAAAACTTAGGATATTTGCGTAGGATATTTTACATGAGCATAAGGAAATCCAGTACCACCCCTGGTGGTATTCAGCATAGCTGAAAGATTTTCCTAACATTCGTTACACTCATTTGCTCATGCAAACAACACCAAAACCTTGATATTAAAGCAATTGAAGTAAATCCATATTTTTTAGCCTATGAAACAGCAGAGTGTATTAGTACATAGAATGCAACATGTTACACAAATACCACTCAGAGCTTCCCATAGGATATTTTTTTCATTGATTTGATGGTCTTTATTAAAGGTCTAGGATACGAATATCCTAGATTTGAACAACTCTAGGATATATAGGATATTCATTTTTTGTATTTTTTGTATGAAAAGACTAAATATCAAAGTTTAAATCAACATAAAAAATGCTAGCTAATCAGCTAGCATTACAAATTCTTCAAGTAATAATTTTGTTTTTCAAAATTCCAATGGTAATGCATCAGCACAACAAATTGCTAGTCAAATTGGAGGAGATTTAGTAAAAAGATTTGCCCCCAATACTGATGTTGGAGGTTTAATCAACTCATTAACTATTAAACTTAGTGCTATTGCTAATGCTACTGATGGATTTGCTTGGACAGATCTTGCAGGTGCTATTTCTGATATTGCTGGATTTATTGCAAGTTACATACCTCAAGCTAAAGTAGTTACAATAGCAACTGCACTTTGGGATTATTCTTCATTACTTTAAAAGTGATATTTAAACTGTTCATTTTGATAAAGTGTGATTTTAATCTGTTGTTAAAATCACACTTTACCTTTAATTCATTAAAATAAAAAAAGGGGGATTCTATTGGCAATGTTTCGTGAAACTTTTATATGGATCATACTTTTACTCTTCAATTTAATAAATACGATTTTATTATTATCGGGAAAAAAATTACTATTTAGTGTTCCTCTATGGGTTACTTGGTCTCTATGGGGTGTCATTACATTTATAATTATTGGATTGGTTGTTTTTAGAAAGTTGATGCAAAATAGATATTCTTCTTTAAATACGAGTGCAAGATCATCAATTAAATTAGATAAAAATGAATTTTTCTTTCAAACTCCTGTATATACTGTAGATAAACAAACTATTCCTATATATGGTGAGTATAATATGACATATACCACAGTCTTTTTTAATAACTTCCATAAATTAATAAGTATCTTTGGTTTCCAACCAATTTATAGTACTTTTTTAAATTCTGAAAATGTTAGTGTAAAAGTAATACCTAAAAAAGTATTAACGATGAGGCCTAAATATAATGTTTACGTGAATGATAAACAAATTGGTACTTTTGAAATGAAAAAATTCTTGGATAGTGGAGGGAAACAACAACTTCCATACCAGTTGAATTATGGTTCGGAACAATTTCTGATGAAAAATTCATATTTTAGTAAAAAAACAACAATTTTAAAGGTTCTGTTGCAAAGTTGATTTTATAGTATTTTTTTAACAAAAATATTCTAATCAGACACTTAAGCATGCGCTCACGTCTGGTATAAATACATTATTCAGGTTAAATAATCATTTAGGAACTTCAAATGATTATATAGGGAATTTTAAATTATAATTCGAAAAAAATTTGTATAATGAAGTTAACGATAGCGAAAGGGGATGAAGTTTATGATGGTTGCTGATATTATCGGCGGAATTATTAAACTTATTAAGACACTCATTGACACTTTTGCTTAACTTAAAATTGAATTTCTAATATGAGAGGAGGAAATATTTTATGTCAGGTATTGTAGATGCTATCAGTCAAGCAGTTCAATCAGGTCTAGAGCAAGATTGGGTAACAATGGGAACTAATATCGCTAAAGCATTAGTACAAGGTATTGATGTTATTGCTGGTTTCTTTGGTTAATGTAAATAATTAAGGTAGCCCCAACAATTATTTTAAAAAGTTGGGGCTACCTTAATTATTTATAATGAAAAACAAAAAGATGACTAAGTATTACTTTAAAATGTTGGTGAAGTACTTGTAGTAAATATATTGTTGAAGACTAATAGATAAACAGATAGGATGCTTATCAATCAAAAAAGCATACTAAAAAATCAACTTTGCAACAGAACTCCATTATTATTATTTGCAATAAATACTTTTTCATTCAGTAAAATATCAATAGTTTCCAAAATTTTTCCTTCTACTTTCTTCCTACATAATTCAAATTCGAATTTGTAACATGTGCGTGATGTATCTTTAAATTCACCATTGTTCTAATCAATTTTATTTAACTCCAATTCAAATATTTTCTATCAAAAGATCTTTAGAAAACTCAACTGCTATTGTATTAAAAATACCTCCTTTAATTTATTGTTGTTCTATAATTTCAGGATAACTATAAACAGACATTTTCTTGAAAAAATAAAAAGGGCGATTTTCATTTTGTTTGTGAAAATCGCCCTTTTTATTAGGCTTCAGAACAATTATAATCAGGATCCATTGAGGATAACGAAACTATATCTGTATATTTCTTCCTGCTCCAGAGCTTATTATTGTAATTAATATAGCGGCGATTAGCAGTACACTCAAAGAAGGTGTCCATGATCCTGAAATATCATGTAAGACACCAAAAAGTAGTGGTCCTAAAGAAGCAAATGAATATCCAATTGCTTGAGCCATGCCTGATAATTTAGCTGCAGTAATACCATCCTTAGTTCTTAAACTAAAGAAGGTGTTAACCAGTCCAAAAGCTATGCCACTAGCAATGCCAATAATAATTAAAGCATATAGAGACATCCGAGGCGTAAACATCATAATCAGAATACCTGCTATAAATAAAGTTCCTGTAAATATTGTAACCCCTATTTGAGATTTCAACTTTGTTATTATTATTGGAGTGATAAAGGTCAAGGGAATAATTGCGAGCTGTAATATAGCAAGATATAACCCAGCAAGATTTGAAGATATGTCATATGTTAAGAGATATTGTGGTAACCAATTTATAAGTGAATAAAATATTAAAGATTGACTACCCATTAGTAATGTAATTTGCCAAGCTATAGAATGCTTCCAAACATTAGTGTTATTAACCATATGGATATTATTACTTTTTTGATTGTGTTTAAGCTGAAACGTCCAAATCAAAATTGTAAGTACAGTTATCACTCCTATTATTCCTAAAGCGATATTGTAATTAGAAGCTGTTAAAATAGGAGCTGTTACAAATGAAGCCAAGCTACCAAATATATTCATTACTACTGTATAATATGCTGTCATTATTCCAATTCTAAGAGGAAAATGGGATTTAATGACACCCGGTGTTAAAACATTGCCAAATGCAATTCCAATACCTATTAAAATTGTTCCTATATATAGAAACGGCAGTATGGTAATACTTCTTAAAACAATTCCTACAAAAATTAAAATAAGGGCAACAAACAATGTTCTATTCATACCAAAAATTTCACTTATTTTAGAAGCAAAAAGTGAAATTATTGCAAAAGCAACTAATGGAATGACTGCTATAACACTAAGCAAACCATTAGAAATCGAAAAAGTTTCTTTTATTGAATGTAAGGCCACACCCACAGATGTAATAGGTGCTCTTAAATTAGCACCTATGAGTAAAACACCTATAAAAAGAAGCCAGTTTATAGATGTATCTGTATTTCTTTTCATAAAATCCTCCTATTCTTGTACCATATAAAGGATGTTTTGTTCTTTATATGGTACAATAAATTATAGAAATTTAAAAGGGAGGATTATTTTGGAAAATATAAATGAGGTTGTTGCCTATAATTTATACAAATATAGAAAAGCCAAAAATTTAAGTTTGGAAAAAATCTCTAAACTTACAAATGTGAGTAAAACTGTATTAAATAAAATTGAAAAAGGGGAAGGTAACCCGACAATAAATACATTAGTTAATTTAGCTAATGGGATTCAAATACCAATATCTAATTTAATTACTAAGAAAGAATCATCAATTCAATTTATAGACAATAAATATATTAATCCTATTCATAGTATTGATAAAACAGTAACTGTCTGTCCGTATTTTCCTTACGATAAAAATAAAAATTTTGAAATGTTCAGCATGAATTTCGAAATGGATGGATTTTTGTATTCAAAGGGACATGAAGAGAATTCCAGAGAATTTATAATAGTCAATAAAGGTATACTAAAGATAAAAGTAGGGAAACATGTTAGTATCGTTAAAGAAAAGCAAGCTATATCTTTTGAATCAGATTCAGAGCATAGTTATTTTAATATAGGTGAAGGAGTTTTAGAATTGACTGCTACTATTCAATATTAGTTCTAAGTATGTCCCTCTCAATATTACTAGTTGGTCTTCCTATATTTTGATTAGCAATAAGAGTAAATTATTTTTATGCAGTTACTTAATGATACGTAATGTTTTATATAATTATTCCGCATAAGGAGTGTTGAAGATGAGTAAAGATGAATCAAAATTAACAGGTTTGTTTGGTAATCCTATTGGCGATCGTGAAAACTCTATGACAGCAGGTCCGCGTGGTCCTGTATTAATGCAAGATGTGTATTTATTAGAACAACTTGCACATTTTGACCGTGAGGTCATTCCTGAACGCCGTATGCACGCGAAAGGTTCAGGTGCTTTTGGCACATTTAAAGTTACACATGATATTACACAATATACATCCGCAAGCATCTTCTCAGAAATTGGTAAAGAAACACCTATGTTTGCGCGATTCTCTACAGTTGCTGGTGAACGTGGTGCGGCAGATGCAGAACGTGACATCCGCGGTTTCGCATTAAAGTTCTATACAGAACAAGGAAACTGGGACTTAGTCGGAAACAATACACCTGTTTTCTTCTTCCGTGATCCTAAATTATTCGCAAGTTTAAATCACGCAGTAAAACGTGATCCACGTACAAATATGCGCAGTACTCAAAATAACTGGGATTTCTGGACGTCTTTACCAGAAGCACTACATCAAGTCACAATCTTAATGACAGACCGCGGTATTCCGAAAGATTTCCGTCATATGCATGGTTTTGGATCACACACGTACTCGATGGTGAATGCCGAAAATGAACGCGTATGGGTGAAATTCCACTTTCGCACACAACAAGGCATTGAAAACTTAACAGACGAAGAAGCAGAGAAAATCATTGCTAAAGACCGTGAATCTTCACAACGCGACTTATTTAATGCGATTGAAGAAGGCAACTTTCCAAAATGGAAAATGTACATCCAAGTGATGACAGAAGAACAAGCACGCAATCACAAAGATAATCCATTCGACTTAACAAAAGTATGGTTTAAAGATGAATATCCATTAATTGAAGTGGGCGAGTTCGAACTTAATCGTAACCCTGAAAACTACTTTATGGATGTTGAGCAAGCTGCCTTCGCACCAACTAACATTGTACCTGGTATTGATTTCTCTCCAGACAAAATGTTACAAGGCCGACTCTTTTCATATGGCGATGCACAACGTTACCGTTTAGGTGTGAACCACTGGCAAATTCCTGTAAACCAACCACAAGGTGTTGGTATTGAAAACATTTGCCCATTCAGTCGTGATGGTCAAGGTCGTTTCTTAGACGGTAATCAAGGCGATAAAACACACTATTATCCTAACAGCACTGGCGCAATGCAAAGCCAACCCGGATACAAACGTGCACCAATGGATGTTGTAGATGGTCAAGCGTTTGAATATAACTTCCGTGAAGATGATGACAACTACTTCGAACAACCTGGTAAATTATTCCGTTTACAATCACCAGAACAACAGGCACGCATGTTTAAAACAACAGCAAGAGAAATGGAAGGTACAACTGATGAAGTCAAACACCGTCATATCCGTCACTGCTTCAAAGCAGATCCAGACTACGGCAAAGGTGTCGCAGATGCTTTAGGTATCGACCTTAATAAAGTAGACTTAAACGTCGCAGATTAATGCACGATGGTAAAAAACATAATCTGTGTCACAGAAGGCGGAGTAAAAGAGGAATTTAGACAAAGTAAATCCAGATGATTTATTTCCAACAGAACGTGTCGAATATATCACTAAAGGTAAAATGGCCTATCCTATAAACAGCGCAGTCAAAATATTTGAGGCAGTTTATATTGCGACGAATGAACGTTTGAATCTGAGTGTCGATATGGCAGGCGAATCCTATTATCGTAATATTCATTACGACGAAATCCAAGCTGTCACTTTATCAGATGAAGCATTAGATATTACGTTCCAGATTGGCACATTTACTTTGAAAGACTTTGATTATATTGATGCTCAAAAAATGATGGGTTATATCGAAAATTTTTAAATAATTAATAATTCGTAAAACGAGTCCTTGTCAAACTTATTATACTTAGTTTGGCAAGGACTCGTTTTTAATAGACATTTTTTATGTTGATAATTCTGTTACAAAATATAAATGTAAATTAATACTTAGCTATATTTTTCGGCTTTACAACAGAAACCAATAATCATATTTTCCAGAGTGTTAAAAGAGAAATAAGAATTAAGGGCTTGCTCTTAATATACTTATAGATATAGAGAACAGAGCAGTACCAACTAATCCATTAAACCAATTATTAATTCTCGTATTTTCAAAAACACTTTTTATGTAATCGAAAATATAGATGCATATTGAAAACCAAATTAGTACAATAAGTAAAAATATAAATACTAAATAAATAACTTGGAAACTTTCGTTACCATTTTGAGTTATAAATGGCGGAAGTATACTAATATAAAATAAGATGACCTTTGGGTTTAATAAAGTGCTTAAAAACCCTTGTTTATAAGAAGTAGACAGTCCAACCTTTTTGGTCTTTTTGATTTTAAAAGCACTTGAATGACCTATGTTTAAAAAACTTTTAAGCCCCAAGTATGCAATATAGAGAGCTCCCACTATTTTAATGAATGAAAAAACATATATAGAACTACTTAATATAAAAATAAGGCCAAGTGCGGCTAAAGCAGCATATATTAGTTGTCCACATAGACGGTTCTGTTGCAAAGTTAGAAAAAGTATAGCTAATCACCATTTCATCATGTCAGCGTTCGTTTAACTGGCTAACATATGACTGATTTCATGGCATGGCGAAAATCCGTAGATCTGAAGAGACCTGCGGTTCTTTTTATATAGACCGTAAATGCATTCAATACCCTTTAAAGTATTTTTTGCCGTATTGATACTTTGATATCTTGTCTTTCTTACTTTAATATGACGGTGATCTTGCTCAATGAGGTTATTCAGATATTTGGATGTACAGTGACAGTTAGTGTTAAGTTTAAACTCCTTAATTACTTTAGCTATTGCGACCTTCGTTGAAGGTGCTTGATCTGTAATTATCATTTGAGGTTTACCAAATTGTTTAATGAAACGTTTGATAAACGCATATGCTGCATGATTATCTCGTTGCTTGCGCAACCAAATATCTAATGTATGTCTCTCTGTATCAATAGCACGATATAAATAGCTCCATTTTCCTTTTATTTTGATATACGTCTCATCAATACGCCATTTGTAATAGGCTTTTTTATGTTTTTTCTTCCAAATTTGATACAAAATCGGAGCATATTCTTGAATCCAACGGTAGACCGTTGAATGATGAACGTTTACACCACGTTCTCTTAATATTTCAGATATATCACGATAACTCAGCGCGTATCTTAGATAGTAGCCAACGGCTACAGTGATAATATCCTTGTTAAATTGTTTATATCTGAAATAGTTCATACAGAAGACTCCTTTTTGTTAAAATTATACTATAAATCCAACTTTGCAACAGAACCTATTTTATTATGTTATGCTAAAAAATCTAACATTTAAATTTACTATTTGAAAAGAGATTCTCTTTTGAAAAAGGCTATTGTAACATTATTAAGCGTTGCTTTACTGTTTGGTTTCGGAAGCACTTCATACGTAGAAGCGAATGAGGTTAGTAATGTTAAACAAGTGACTCAAAGTTCGCAAGAAAGTGGTTCAGACATTCCTGATGGCGTAAGTTTAGAAAATGTTGATCAACAAGAATTGATGTAGTTTCTTACTACGGTAGAAAACATTCCAGATTCAGTATTAGCAAAAGGGGATAAGACTACAAATGAATACATACAAAAAGAAAACTCTAATTTAACTACTTCTGAGCGTGGAGTTGTAGGGTGTACATCCGCTATAGGTTTAGCAATCGTCAGTAATGCATTTTCTGCTGCTAAAATTGCTAAAGCAAAAGAAGTTCTTAAAGCTGCTGGTGGCGCAAAAATATTTGCTGCTAAGTTAGTTCCAGCATATAAAGAAGCTCGTAAGACGATGTCTAAGAAAGACGCAGCTGTTTCTGCTGTCAAAACAGCTGGAAGTGCTGCGGGTCCTCCAGTATTGTCTACAGCAATTGGATTCTTTAGTGTTGGTCAAGTGTATAGTGAGTGTTTTGAATAAATTAAATAGCGTGCCGAATTCGGCACGCTATTTTGGTTTTTGAAATGAGCTTCTTCTTATATTAATTAATAGTTAAGGATTATAAGTTATTCTGTAAAATGATTAATTTATAAAAAATAAAAATAATAATTAAACAGTTGACCGTTCCTTTTTATTAAAGTATAATATTATAACTGTATTAAAAAATTATCCCTACGTGTGTTTTCGGATTATTTAGTCAGGGTATTTAAACATAAACGTAATTAACATTAGGATTGAGGAGGTGCAGCACCGTGAGAAGATTGAAAAATTTCATATTAGGTATTTTGATTGTGGCAGTTGTAGGTATGCTTGTCTTTATGCTTGTGAAAGTACCTCAAGTACCGCAAGTCGATACTTATCAACAACAGCTTCTGACTTTCGCATGGTTCTTGCCAGTACTGTTTACCTTAGCTGGTTTACTGATTTTACTCGGCATCATATTGATTTTCAGTCTGTTTGCGCCCACACATCGAAAACCGGGATTGTATAAAATCTATTCGGATGGTCATATTTATATATCAAGAAAATCAATTGACAAAGTTGCACTTGATACTATGGCACAATATGATCAGCTCATGCAGCCGAATGTGGTAACAAAATGCTACAGCAAGAAGAAAAAGTCTTACATAGACTTAAAGGCTGATTTCTTTTTACCAGATCAATCACATGCACAAACAATAACTGAAAATGTCAGAACAGATATTAAGAAAAACGTAGAGTATTTTGCGGAAGTACCTATTAGAAAATTAGAAGTAAATGTTAAGGATCAAAAAAGTCCATCAAGTCCAAGAGTGTTATAAAGGAGGGGGAACAGGATGTCTAACGAAAACAAACAAAAACCGAATGATTCTACACAACACGTTGTTGATTTTATAAAGAGTTACATTGGAAGAATTGTTGGCTTTTTAGTCTTTTTAATCATTGCGATTTTATTTTTAACCATCGGCTTTTGGAAAACCGTCCTGATTATCGTGTTGTGTTTAACTGGAATAGGAATAGGGTACATTAAAGACCGTAGACAACAATTTCTAAACTTTTTAAACCGGTGGAGCTAACTTATAATTTTTGTAAACATTTGAGACGCATATGGAAATTTCTAAATAAAAAGGAGAATGCAATATGGCAGTTGATAATACTAAAGCAAAACAAGCTTATGACCAAGAAACAGGAGTAAACCAAGTGGAGCAGCAAGAAAACCAAGCGAACCAACAACCTAAATTCCAAAATAAATTAACATTCACAGATGAAGTTATTGAAAAAATTGCTGGTATTGCGGCACGCGAAGTAGACGGAATTCTTTCATTGAAAGGCAATTTCGTAGACAGCATCAGCAACCAGTTCTCTAGTACTGAAAATGTAACACAAGGTGTATCAGTTGAAGTAGGAGAAAAACAAACAGCAGTAGACTTAAGAGTCATTTTAGAATACGGTGAGGCAGCACCTAAGATCTTCCGCAAAGTGACAGACTTGATTAAAGAACAAGTGAAACACATGACTGGCTTGCAAGTTGTTGAAGTAAATATGCGTGTTGAAGATGTGATGACACGTAAAGAATTCGAACAAAAGCAAAAAGATAATAAAGAACAGCAAAAACAAGAAAAAGGGTTACAATAAGTATTTTTGGTAACAGAAGTAAGAAGGTCCTGTTGAAAAACTGAAAAATAACAATATGTGCTAATTTGCTAGCATAATGCTAATTTCATGTCATAGCGAAACCTGCAGACTTTTATAGACTGTAAATACATTCTATACCTTTAATTGTATTTTTAACGTAGTTAAGCAAGTAGAAAAAATAACAGGTACTCAATTAGTTGTTCTTCATTATCAACCTATAAATAAACTTTGTGATTATTTGACTGGATTTGAAGGGAATTTATCCGATGGTATAACTGAATACTTAATACAAAATAGATTTAATCGTCAAATAGTAGGTGTTATAGCAAAAGTATTCATTGGTGTGATTTTGTAATTGTGAATAAGGAAAGAAGGATATATTTATTTTTGCTTATAGTTACAGCTCTTGCCTTTTTTATTTTGCCTCAAATAACAGGTAACTATAATATCGTAACTAGATCATTTGGTATTATCCCTTTTGCTTTCTTTGTTTTATTTATATTTAGTTCTGATAAGAAATCTGATAGATAAAAGTATTAAGGATAGATGTGGAAGGTCCCGTTTGTAAATGGGACCTTCCACATTTTTGGAAACGAGTTTATTCTTTTTTTGATATAATTCTTACCAAAAATGTTAGATGACATTATTTCTTATTGATTAATAAATTTTATCGATAGAAGCGCTCGTTTCAAATTTTAAAGTAACCAAAAACGTCTTAAGCACTAACAATGCTTAAGACGTTTTGTTCTTATTCTTTCTTTTGAAAACCATACGCTGTGCGTATGGTTCAGGAAAGCTTTAGCGATGTAATAAAAAAACTCCTAAACATGGTATAATGTGAAATGGTCTGGCAACCAACATTACATCATGAATAGGAGTTTTTGTATGTCTAATGATATAAATAGTTTAGCACACACAAAATGGAATTGTAAGTATCATATTGTTTTCGCCCCTAAATACAGAAGACAAATAATTTATGGTAAATTGAAAAAGGATATTGGGAAAATACTTCGACTTTTATGCGAACGAAAAGGTGTAGAAATAATAGAGGCAGAGGCCTGTAAAGATCACATTCATATGCTTGTGAGTATACCTCCTAAAATTTCAGTTTCAAGTTTTGTTGGATATTTAAAAGGAAAAAGTAGTCTAATGATTTTTGATAGACATGCAAATCTTAAATATAAATATGGGAACAGAAAATTTTGGTGTAAAGGTTTTTATGTTGATACAGTAGGAAGAAATAAAAAAGTGATAGAGAACTATATTCGAAATCAAATACAAGAGGATATCGTTGCAGATCAGATGTCGATGAAAGAATTTATCGATCCATTTACTGGTGAGAAAGTAGGAAAATAAAGAGTGATGACCGTAGCCCTTTAGGGCTTGCTGAAAAAGTAGTACGGTTGTCAGATTCTTCAGTGCCCTTTTAAGGGCTGGTCAGTAATAGAGGCTTTCAGCCGAAGAACAAACCACCCGTTCACACGGGTGGTTTTGATTTAGTTTTTATCTCCTTTAATTTTATCAATCAAATCATTAGCTTTACCTTTAACATCATCTACTACTTCTTTAGCTTTACCAGAAGCTTTATCTTCCTTTCCTTCCGCCTTTAAATCCTTATTATCAGTAGCATCTCCAATCGTTTCTTTGATATTTCCTTTTGTTTGTTCGAATTTTTCTTCATTCATTTTCCATTCCTCCTAAATAATCAATATCTACAATAACACTATATTATTTAAACGTTCTTTTTAAAAGTAAAATCACATCAGTTCTATCGCGAAATTGATTTTATAGTATAATTTTAGCAAAAATAATCCTTCTGTACGAACTATTTTGTATGTAAACAATTTGACGGGGCGTAACAACTTTTGGGTTCAAGGCAACGCTTCGTTTTTATAATAACTAGGAAGAATATTAGAAAAATAGGTTCTGTTGCAAAATTAAAAAATATAGCTAACCACTAATATGTCATGTCAGTGTTCGTTTAACTTGCTAGCATGATGCTAATTTCGTG
>NZ_CP095098.1 GCF_025561445.1 Staphylococcus sp. IVB6181
AGAAGCTGCAAGTATTAAAGTTAAACAAAGAGTAATTAATTTTTTCATAGCAATCTCCTTTCTTTTATATTAATATTACATCAATAGTTATAAAAATAAAATAATAAAAATAAAAGAAAGGTATTTTAAAAATGAAATACAAAACCTTATATTTATTGGTTCCACTTATACCAATAGAGTTTATAGGAATCTATATTGACTATTCTTATAGTTCGCTACTTGGATATATCCCTTATTTCATTGTTTCTGCAATTATTAGCTTGTATATATTCAAAAACAAATTAAAAAAAAGTATATTTGTACTGACGAATAGAATTATTGGAATTATCATCTCTTTTGGAAGTGTCCACATCTTTATGAACATTTATCATTCTTCAGATTATTTCAATCCTTTTTCAACTAGCGGTTTCTCAATATTTTTAGGCCTTATAAGTTTTATAACAATTGCCATTATTTATCTAGTCATATACGGAATTTCTCCAAAAAACAATTAGTGCATATATATAAATGCTTTATTCCAATTGCTTTATTGACAACGAGCCTCTGAATCCTTAACAATCCCTAAACTTGTCGAATCGTCGGCTTAATAGCTCACGCTATGCCGACATTCGTCTCCAAGTTTAGTTAAGGGTTCTTCTCATTGTTCAATAAATTTTCTCGGCATAAATGCGTGTCCTATTATTTATTTTTAATCACTTTTAAATAAAAAAACGTAAAGTAAGCGAACTTGCAACTTACCTCACGTTTTATACCTGAAATGTCTTATTCACTCGTAATTTGACCTTTAATCACATATCCATTTCTATCAACATAAAAGCGAACATCTTTATTACCAATTTTATACATATATACTTCACCCCATGCTGAAGTAGGAGAGTAATAATTTGGTTTACCATAATTTTGAATTAAAGTATTTTTATTAATAGATTTTCCATCGAGAGAGAAGAAAACACCATTAGCTTTATTCTCAGATACACTATAAAGTGTTTGATCGTATAAATTTATTCGATTGTCACCGGTTGGATTCTTTGCTATTTGATAGCCGTTGATAGTAAAATTATCGTATTTCAATGACTCTTTGAAATTTTTGTCTAATATAAATCCACTTTGATACGCAGTATAACCATCATAATTATAATAAGGTTCAATAGTCTCTTGTGCCTGTGCTTCCGTTGCATTAAATAGTTCGGGCGTTACAGAGAAACCCAAAACAATACCACTAGCTAGAACAATTTTAGAAAATTTCTTCATAAAAACCCTCCTAATTATTTATAATTCATCTATCATTATTACAAATATATTACAAAAATTCATCCCAAGTTATCACTTTATCAACTTCAACGTTTAAAACACCAATCATTTTTTGATATAACAAATAAAAAAAACGTCGCAAGTATGCTACATAATAGTACTTAAGACGTTTTAATTTTTATTTATTTTTATCTCCTTTAACTTTATCAATCAAATCATTAGCTTTGTCTTTAACATCATCTACTACTTCTTTTGCTTTGCCAGAAACCTTATCTCCTTTGCCTTCTGCCTTTAAATCCTTATTATCAGTAGCATCTCCAATAGTCTCTTTGATATTTCTTTTTGCTTGTTCGAATTTTTCTTCGCTCATCTTCTATTCCTCCTAAATAATCAATGTCTACAATGCAATTCTATTATTCAAATACCCTTTTTAAAAGTAAAATCATATCCCTGTTTTATCCCATGTATACAAAATGATTTATGTATTATTTTCAAATCACACCATAAACTATCCCATAAATCAGGTACATCTGAAGAAACTCAGAATTAAAGGATATTCAATTCCTCGTGACTCTCTTAGTTAAACTCTGTTTAATTAAGATTTCTTATGTTTCATTATCCAAGAGCGCACTTACATACCAAAATCGTATCGTGCTAAAACCAGCGTGTGATAATCCAATAGTCTTATTTTGTATTTTAAGGGGGTATTTAAAGCAAACTCTGTATTTCTTATGTTTTTATACTCAAATTTCAATTTAAGCGTTTAAAAGGCAAATATGAGCTTATAACAGAAAAATATGCCTGCTTGATTTATACATCAAATATACACCGTCAAAAACTTAGGGATATTTGCGTAGGATATTTTATATGAGCATAAGGGGAATTTGCAACCTTTCAAAAAAGGTTGGTCTGGCAAAGCCAGACATTTCAAGGGATACAGCGATTTCTAAAGTACAATCATTTTTTGCTTTTGTACCCTAAAAGTACCCTAATGTTTTTTAGCACTTTTCAATAAAAAAAACGCTAGCTTTTTCGCTAACGTTTTAGAATAAAAATCAAAATTTATACTCAAATTTCTTCGTCAATTTCATCAATCATTTGATGATTAATTTTACTTTTTTCTTCTTCGGTCAAATCAAAAATTTCACTCGCTAAGTATTCTTTTTGGTTCCAGTGATAAAAAATTTGATAAATATATTCTGTCGGATCTACTTCTTTAAGATAATCTAAATCTCCATTTTTCAATTTCTTTCTTGCCTCTTTAAACAGTCCAGAATAAACAAGAATTTGTTTCCCTTTGAGTGACTTATAAAATGTATCGAACACTTTTTGATTAATTAAGTAGTCGCTATCTTTACCAGAATACTTCGCCATTTCGTATAATTCTTTGTTGTTGTTCTGTTTGATTCTTTGAACATGTACTTGTGTAATTTCATCGTTCCCCGTTACATCTCGCCATAAATTCAGCCATTCTTTTTGACTAATATAATACCGTTTATCTGTAAAATACGATTTGTTAACAGCAATTAAAACATGGAAATGCGGATTATAATCATCACGCTTTTGATTATAAGTAACCTCTAATTTTCTTACATAACCTTTAGCTATCGTATTTACTTTTTACGCTTAAACATTTTTTGAAAAGCATGATTATAAACTTTTATTTCATCCTCTAAATGCTCAGACGTTACGTTTGGCGTCGTAAGTGTTAAAAAAATAAATTCCTTTTTTTCTTCCTGCTTAATATACTGCATCATCAAAGATAATCCTAATGCATCTTTACGAGCTTTACGCCAAGCACATACAGGACAGAACCGGTTTTTACATGGATTCGCCTTATACAATTTCTTTTTCTCCAAAGTTTGATCCGCAACAAATGATAAAAATGTATTACAGTCCTTTATCAAGAAAAGAAGAAACTCGTTTTTACTCGTTTCAAAAACCAAAACCAAGAAATCAAATTTAACCTTTTTTATCACCTTTTTCTAAACCAAAAATCAATAAAATAATTACAGACAAAAGCATAAAAGGAAAAAATATAGAAGTAGCTAAAAAACCTATAATCATAATTAACCAAAAATAATCAATTTTATAACTTCCAAACTTCATACAAGCCCCCCTTTTTTTAATCAAAATAACATAATTGCTTTATTCCAATTGCTTTATTGACGTTGAGCCTCTGAACCCTTAACAAACCCAAAACTTGTCGAATGGTCGGTTTAATAGCTCACGCTATACCGACATTCGTCTACAAGTTTAGTTAAGGGTTCTTCTCAACATCAATAAATTTTCTCGGCATAAATGCCTGCTCTATTTCTTTTTTCTCAACTTTAAACATATCCATCCTTTTCCAAAGCATTTATAACGTTTATAACTGCTGGAGCTATTATATCTTTGTCATATATCGAAAAAAAATTAGCGTCAGTAATTTCATTGTTAATTTTATAATCAAAAGTTTCACCAGAGAACAGAAAACAATTTAATACCACACTCTCTTTAGTGTTAGGATATGCCGGTCCTTCTATCGATTTCCAAAATGATATTTTACTTTTTTCAATGTTTAAAGAAAGTTCTTCTCTTAATTCTCTTATTAATGTTTCATCAAAATTTTCTTTGTCTTCGATTTTCCCTCCTGGTAGATAATATTTATTATTATCATAAGTTCTCACTAAAAAAATTCTTTTTCCTTCAATGTTTACTAAACATGCACAATTATAAGTCGCCAAGTAAATCCCTCGCTTTGTTGAAATTTTTCATATACTTTTTAACAAACTTTATCATAACTCTTACAAAAATTTTGAGTGCCTTTATTTTTAATTTTAAAGGGCATTTTGAAGAAACACTAAATATTTACGTAGTTGTATATCCAACTTTGCAACAGAACCAGTTAACTGCTTTATCATCACGTTATAAAAATAGAACACATTTAATTCAAGACATTTTACAACGTTATGTTGATATGATTAAAATTTACAATCAAGATTTAAAGTAGTAGCAATAAGAGTTGCTACTACTTTTTTTACTTTATCCCCAAAGCTCATCTAACTGTCGTCTAAATGCTTCTCGTTCCCTTTCAAACTCTGCTTGTTCTTCTGGAGTCATTGGTTTTCTTTGCTTTTGATCTGGATTCTTTAACCATTCTGGCGTAATTTCTTTAGAATTAGTTCGTTTATTACCATATTTAAAGTTTTTAGCTTGTTGTAATGTTCTTACATCATTTTTCAACCATGTCTCCAAAATTGTAATCAAATATTGTTTAGGATTATTTGCTTTAAGCCCCACATACTCAATAGCGTATTCAATTATTTCAAAGTCAAATTGTTCTATAAGATTACGTAGCTTATTTTCAAATACTTTGGTTGATTTTATATTTAATTGATTACAAATATATTTTAGTGTTTTATTACTACTACTACCTTTTTGATATTTTGGGTTGTAGTTGTCTCGTTCTTTCTCAGTATCATTAAATTCAGTATCATTAGGGTTTGATTTCCGAACTTCTAGAGGTTTGATTTTCGAACTTCTTGAAGTTTGATTTTCGAACTTCTTGAAGTTTGATTTTCGAACTTCAGCGTCATTACGGGGTTCGTCTATGTTTTCTTCTTTCTTTTTCATTTCATAAATATCTTCTTTAGTAACTGCAGGATTCTTCAAATATAATTTATTGGGTTTACCTTGCCCACATCTTATTTGTTCTAAAAGATCAGCTTCTGTTAATTCCTTTTTTATTTTTATTAATTTAGCTTTATGACAATTTAATATATTTTTTAGATTTTCATTTGTGAAAATAAAAAATATATCGCCATTTTCATCAAACCAATTATTTCTAATTGATAGTTCTAATCTATCTTTTAGCAAAGCATAAGCGATTTTTGCATCATTACTTAATTGCTTATATTTTTCGTTAGTAAAAAACACCTTTGGTAGTTGGTAAAATTTTTCTCTATATTGTTGTTGGATATTAAATCTATGTTCAGACATAATAAAAACCTCTTTCCATTATTTTTTGGATAGAGGTAATAAACGTAAAACATTTTATAATTTGTGCTTGCACTTGTTGAATATATTATATATAATGAAAGTACAATTATTATTAAATAAACGTTCCAGCGTTTATTACCTTAGAGCGACTACTAGCATAGTCGCTCTTTTCTTGTGTTACAAAAAGTATAACATAACTAAGTGTTAAATAAATAGAGTGATTATAGAAATAATTAAATATAGTTGAAAAGAGTAGTGTATATTTGGTTCTGTTGCAAAGTTAGAAAAAGTATAGCTAATCACCATTTTATCATGTCAGTATTCGTTTAACTGGCTAACATATGACTGATTTCATGGCATGGCGAAAATCCGTAGATCTGAAGAGACCTGCGGTTCTTTTTATATAGACCGTAAATGCATTCAATACCCTTTAAAGTATTTTTTGCCGTATTGATACTTTGATATCTTGTCTTTCTTACTTTAATATGACGGTGATTTTGCTCAATGAGGTTATTCAGATATTTGGATGTACAGTGACAGTTAGGGTTAAGTTTAAACTCCTTAATTACTTTAGCTATTGCGACCTTCGTTGAAGGTGCTTGATCTGTAATTATCATTTGAGGTTTACCAAATTGTTTAATGAGACGTTTGATAAACACATATGCTGCATGATTATCTCGTTGCTTACGCAACCAAATATCTAATGTATGACCCTCTGCATCAATAGCACGATAGAAATAGCTCCATTTTCCTTTTATTTTGATATACGTCTCATCAATACGCCATTTGTAATAGGCTTTTTTATGTTTTTTCTTCCAAATTTGATACAAAATCGGAGCATATTCTTGAACCCAACGGTAGACCGTTGAATGATGAACGTTGACACCACGTTCTCTTAGTATTTCAGATATATCTCGATAACTCAATGCATATCTTAGATAGTAGCCAACGGCTACAGTGATAACTTCCTTGTTAAATTGTTTATATCTGAAATAGTTCATACAGAAGACTCCTTTTTGTTAAAATTATACTATAAATCCAACTTTGCAACAGAACCAAAGATATTATAGGCGCACTAAAAACCCTTTACAAACACTTGACGATATTTCCATCAAGTGTTTGTAAAGGGTTTTTAAAATTCTTAAAATCGCCGTTATAACAACATTTATGATAAAATTGATTTATAAAGGGTTGATAAAGGGTTGATAATATGAAGAGTGTCAAAGAACTCAGTGAAAAATTAGAAGTTAGTAAACAAACTGTATTTAATAATATAAAAAGACTGAATATAGAAACAATAAAAAAGGATAATACTTCATTCATAAAAAATGATGTTGATGTAGAAAAGATTATTCAAAGAGTAACCAAAAACAAAAAAAAATATGGGTTTGAAAGTACTAATACAAACTCAGAAAAAGTTAAAACGAGTAATCAAAAAAATGAATCTAAACATAATGTTCAAATAATTGAACTGCTTGAAAAGCAAATAGACACTTTAAATAAACAACTTGAAAAACAAGAAAAGCGTCATGAAGTGACAATAGAATTTTATAGGAAAGAATTGCAAGAAAGGTCAAAATTACTTGAAAACCAACAAGTATTAACATTAGAAAGTAACAAAAAAATACAAAGGTTGGAGTCTGAGTTAGAAGAAGAAAAACAACTTAATTATTCTTTTGATACGTCTGCTAATGAGAGACAAAATGTTAATGTACAAGAAGCAACATTTACTAGAGAGTCTAAAGATACTGATCAACAAAAAGAATGGGAACAACCTACAGAGGCGCAGCGTAAAGATATACCTGAAGAGAAAGAGGAGGAAATTATTAACGAAGAACCATCCACAATAGACGATAAACAATTCGAAGAAATAGATAGTGAATACGAAGAAAGAGAAGAAAAACCACCTAAAAAAGGTTTCTGGAGCCGATTGTTTGGTAATTAACACAGTAAATATCCTTACAATCTTATAAACTTGTAAGGATATTATTTTTATTATTGGCACTTCTGATAATCATAATTTATGTTTACTTTTCGGAAAATAATTTTTGAATAGATATTATAAATATAAAAATTACGTATTTATAATATTTTATTTTCTTTCTTATATTCAAATAGAGCTATAGTGATTAATTTTTGCTATACTAGTTTAGAAAAATTACGAAAGGAGTGTTTAGCATGACAAAGTCATTTACAAAAACACTACCACTTAAACCTTTTACAAAGTGGACAGGGGGGAAACGTCAATTATTACCGGAATTGAACCGCCTAATCCCTCAAAATTTTAACGAATATTATGAACCATTTGTTGGTGGAGGGGCATTATTATTTGATTTAAGACCTACCGTTGCTTTTATAAATGATGCTAACGAAGATTTAATTAATGCCTACAGAGTTATTAGAGATAATGTTGAAGAATTGATCGACCTACTTGAAGTGCACAAAATTAATAATACAAAAGAGTACTATTACAAAATTAGAAATTTAGATAGAAGTGATAATTTTAACAAGATGAGCGCAGTAGAAAAAGCGGCTAGAATATTATATATGTTGCGCGTGAATTTCAATGGTTTGTACAGAGTAAACTCTAAAGGACAATTTAATACACCTTATGGTCGTTATAGTAATCCTAAAATAGTTGACAGAGAAAATTTATTAAATATAAGTGAATACCTTAAACAAGATATAAAAATCATGAATGGTGATTTTTATAATTGCGTTCAAAACGCAAAAGCAAATGACTTTGTTTATTTTGATCCACCGTATATACCTATCTCTACATCTTCAAATTTTACAAGCTATACTGCTAACAAATTTGATTTAAAGGAACAAGAACGTTTAAGAGATACATTTATTGAATTAGATAATAAAGGTGTTTATGTAATGCTATCAAATTCTAATGCAGATATTATTTATGAATTATATAAAGACTATAGAGATAATATAAAAACTGTTGATGCAAATAGAATGATTAACTCTAACAGCAAAGGTAGAGGGAAAATTAAAGAAGTTATTATTACAAATTATTGATTATAGGAGTGTATACAAGTGAAATATACTGTATTTCAATATCTAAACTTAAAACCGCAAGAAAAAACCGATTATTTCATGCAAACTAGATCACAATTAAGTTTTCTACCAAATTATTGGATTAATTTTGAAAATGTAAAGCGAAATATAGATAGTTATGATACACCAGATTTATATACACTTGATTTTTTAATCGGTAAAAATCATCATCAAATAGAAAACTTTTTTAAAGAAAGAGCGTCTTTAATTAAGTTAGTTCCTAAGCTATTAGGTATTAGAGAAAACAAACTTACAAAAGGTAAGTTAGAAGTCCAAGATGTGGATGGTACATACACTTTAGATTTCCATAACATTGAGATGAAGAACATTGAACAATACCTTAAATTCATTCATGAAAGTGGATTGACATCATGCTTACAGAAAGGATTGCGAAAGTCAGTTCACGATTACGCAGTTGGTGTAGAAGCAGGTATGGACTCAAACGGAAGGAAAAATCGTAGTGGCGATATGGGTGAAATGTATTTGGAGAAAGTATTAAATTCAATTGCTGAAGATAGAAATTGGATAGCTCATGGACAAACAACTGCTAAATTAGTAAAAGAATGGCATAATATTGATTTGGAAGAAACATTTGCTAATAGACGATTTGATGGTTCTTTATTCAATCCGCAAAGAGAAAAATTGTATTTATTTGAAGTAAATAATTTCAATTCAGGTGGTAGTAAATCCAAAGCCTCTGCTACAGAATTCAAAGATTTACATGATCGATTTAGTCGTACTAACCATGAGTTTATTTACATCACAGATGGTAAAGGTTGGGATAGTGATAAATCACATCTTATAGAAGCTATGGAATATATAGGAAAAGTATTTAATTATCAAATGGTTGAAGATGGCTATTTAAAAGATTTTTTAGAATGAGTGTATAAATTTAAATAAATATTACTTAAAAATATAACGCTCTATTATGTAAAGTAAAAAAAGAGAGCGTGTTTGCTCTCTTTTTTATTTTATTAATAAAATATTATAGTGATTTCTAGGATGCTATGAGATGATCTCATTTGCGTTGAAACAAGGTTTATTAAACCAAATCATTATCTTTTTTAATTCTGTAAATTGTCTGCCTTGTTATATTTACTTCTTTCGCAATTTTACTAATTGCTTGGCCTTCTTCTAACATTTCTACAACTCTATGATAAATAACACGTTTTTGAGGATCTTTAGCATTCGGTGCATAGAGTAAAGGACGTCCTTTATATACCCCTTTTTCTTTCGCAACTTTAATACCTTGTGCTTGTCTACGTTTACTTTCATTTCGTTCTTGTTCTGAAACCATTGCTAATATTTGGATGATTAAGTCTTTCATAAATTTATTTAATAAAGGATTGCCAATGACTTCATTCATCATCGGTAAACTAGTAATCATCAATTGGACTTCTTTATCTTTTAAATAATTAACTGTGTTAATCACTTCATCATAATTACGACCTAAGCGATCAATGGATTCTACTACAAATCTATCGCCCATTCTCACAAAGTTAAGTGCTTCTTGAAATATAGGTCTGTTTTCTACTGACTTTCCCGATTGTTTCTCTGTAAATATTTTCTCTACGCCAAATGTTTTCAAATTAGCTAGCTGTCTTTCTAAATTTTGGTCTATAGATGATACTCTCGCATAACCAACAATCATTGATTTCCACCTCATAATTAATATACACCCTAATCATACGTTCTAGTTATTGTAATTTCAATAACCTCATTTGTATGATTAGGGTGTACCTAAAACACACAATAATAATTAAATTATTCTTTAATCTTAAATATTAATCTATTAAAACTATCATCATATGTGGTGAAAAGTAATTCATTCATATATTCAAACATTTTTTCAGAATCATCTTTAATGATTTTTTTTGCAAATGCAGTCTTTTTCCGATACACCCACTCTGCAATAGTATCTATTTCAAATACACCCTTATATTCACCATTAATATTTTCAATTTCTTTCAACGAATTTTTCACTTCTTGTTTCGTATAGTCAAAAGTAGCTAGTAGTTCGTTTTTTTGGCTTGAAATTAATTTTTTATACTCACTAATTCTAGAAGGTTCAGCAAGTTTATATTTTTGTATTAATTTATGAACGTTTAGCAAAAAGGCTTTTGTTATAAAATTTTTATCACTTTGGTTAAATGCATAGTTTACACAATTTAAACCCAATTTTTCTAATGCCATAAATTTTTCACTATTTTTCATGTTGCTACATTTATATATCTTCTCTGCATCATCCTTTGCTTCTTTATAATGTAATTTTAAAAGGACTAGTGCATCGTAAATACTATTACTCTTTTTTAAGGAATATATCATATTATTCCTGTTATTAATTATATAAGTAATTATTTCGGAAGGGTTATCAAAGTTAAAATCATTTATATATTCATCGATTTTTTCATCAGAATCACTTAAAATTATATGTCTTTTACTTGGATTATTTAAAAGTGTTTCTTTTTTATTATATGCTTTAATCGAATACATTAACTCATCTATACCATCTCTGTTTAAATATAATTCTGAATTGCCAGTTTTCCCCGTTTTTTTTCTTCCTTTATATTCATCAGGTAATTTTAAAGATAAGTTTTTAATAGAATTTTCTTTAATTGGATTATCTATAATTTCATCTAATCCGTTAAATCCAATAAATTCATATCCTTGCAAAATATAGACTATTTCTTTTTTTGAATACCAAATATCAAAGTCTTTAAAAAAATATAGTTTTGTATATGTTTTTAGTAATTGTACTTCTTCAGTCTTCATATCAGAAAATTCTGAATCTATAAGATTATCTAAACGCTCTCTATCATACTTTTTAATTGTTCTTATTAAAGCAACATATTCTATAAAATTATAATTTGAATTTGCAGAAATTAATTTACAAAATTGATTGAACGTCATCTTATTCTCAATTAAATACGAAAAATCTAATGTTATACTGTCGTCTAAATTTTTATTTTTAGCAATAATCATGTCTTACTCCTAATAAGCATTTTTTTTACACATACTAATGAGCATATAAATTTATGTATATTTATAGTATAGAAAGAGGTGAAAAAATGATACATTTAACAATAAATATTCCAGAGATTATAACTAATATTATTATACCAATAATTCCTTCTTTAGCAGCTAATTTAATTTATGACACTTATAAAAAAGCAAACTATAAAAAATAGGGTTCTGTTGCAAAGTAAAAAATATAGCTAACCACTAATTTATCATGTCAGTGTTCGCTTAACTTGCTAACATGATGCTAATTTCGTGGCATGGCGAAAATCCGTAGATCTGAAGAGACCTGCGGTTCTTTTTATATAGACCGTAAATACATTCAATACCTTTTAAAGTATTTTTTGCCGTATTGAAACTTTGATATCTTGTCTTTCTTACTTTAATATGACGGTGATCTTGCTCAATGAGGTTATTCAGATATTTGGATGTGCAATGACAGTCAGGATTCAGTTTAAACGTTTTAATGACTTTAGCCATGGCTACCTTCGTTGAAGGTGCCTGATCTGTAATCACTTTTTGAGGTTTACCAAATTGTTTAATGAGACGTTTGATAAACGCATATGCTGCATGATTATCTCGTTGCTTACGCAACCAAATATCTAATGTATGACCCTCTGCATCAATAGCACGATATAAATAGCTCCATTTTCCTTTTATTTTGATGTACGTCTCATCAATACGCCATTTGTAATAGACTTTTTTATGTTTTTTCTTCCAAATTTGATACAAAATAGGCGCATATTCTTGAACCCAACGATAGACTGTTGAATGATGAACGTTGACACCACGTTCTCTTAGTATTTCAGATATATCACGATAACTCAGCGCGTATCTTAGATAGTAGCCAACGGCTACAGTGATGACGTCCTTGTTAAATTGTTTATATCTGAAATAATTCATACAGAAGACTCCTTTTTGTTAAAATTATACTATAAATTCAACTTTGCAACAGAACCATATTATCCATAAACGAAAAAGTGTAACTATCGTGAGGAAAGATGAGACTATCCCTTTGAATGATAATAGTAATAACGTAAAGATATATTCGCATATCCCTTGTTATAGAAATTTAGAAATTTTTGACATAGTTTTAAACAAAGACGGTGTTTTAGAATCTAATGGTCATGATATAGGGGCGGAAGAACTAGTATTTATCAAAGTCGGTAAAGTTAAAGTTACTATAGAGAACGAAGAGTTTATACTGACTGAAAATGAGATACTAAGGTTTGATTCGAATGTCTCACATAGTTACGAAAATATTGGTTCAGAAGAATGTATTGTTATGATAGTAAATCATTTAGTTAGTTTGTAATGGAGGAGGAAGACTATGAAAATAATAATAATAGGTGCAACCGGTACAATAGGTAGTAAAGTTGTGGAAAAGTTAGAAAATAGAGGCCATGAAGTTATTAAAGTTGGCAGTAAGACAGGAGATTATCAACTTGATATTACTTCTCCTAAAGAAATAGAGGAAATGTACAAGAGTATTCCAGATGTCGATGCTGTGGTAAGTGCAACAGGGGGAGCGACATTTAAAGCGTTAAATGAAATAAGTATAGAGGAAAATCAATTTGCAGTACAAAGTAAGTTGTTAGGACAAATTAACCTTGTGCTTATAGGACAGCACTACTTGAATGAAAATGGTAGTTTCACATTGACATCAGGAATTATGATGGATGATCCAATTAAAATGGGGAGTTCAGCAGCGATGGCAAATGGAGGTATTGCGGGGTTTGTAACTTCTGCGGCGGTTGAACTTCAGAATGGCCTTCGCATTAATAATGTCAGTCCTAATGTAGTACAGGAAGCATTAGGGAAATACGGAGAATTTTTCAAAGGATTTACTGCCGTTCCGGTTGATAAAGTAGCAAATGCATTTGTGAAAAGTGTAGAAGGTGCACAGACTGGTCAGACGTATAAAGTATATTAAAACCAAAAATAGAGGGGGATAATAATGAAAGATTATAAAGTAATTATTATTGGTGGAGGTTTAATAGGTTTATCAACTTCCACGAATTAAAATATTCAATCATTATTTTCTTTTTTTCTTTTTCTTTTCTTCATAGAAGTTCCTTGTAGACCCAACCAATTTGGTATTTGAACCAAAATAAACATAATAATCTTATATATAATTTCCAAACACATCACCTTCTTATCAAAAATTTATAACACATTTTATTGTTCTTACATCAACTCAATTGATTTTTTTGGCTCTGTTGCAAAGTCAGAAAAAATGTAACTAATTATCATTTTAACATGGTAGTATTTCCTTAACTGACCAACATGTGGCTAATTTCATGCTAACAAGTTAACACAAAGTACTATTTTTAAATTGAGATGAGATATTTATTTTTCAACTTTGCAACAGAACCAAACAAAAGATCTTTAGCAAGGGGGGCTAAAGATCTTTTGTTTGGTATTTTATTTTCCTGTTAATTCAGGAATTAGCCAACTTAGAAACCCTCCAATAGGAAAAACAATCCACCAATATCTAGCCATAAAATCCCAGCCATTTTTTACAGGTTCATTTTTTCTATTAGATACTCTATTTTTCATTCCAATAGTCATAGGATATTTTTCATCTAATTTTTTTGAAATAAAAACATTTAAAAAATAATGTATTATTGCTAAGCTCAAAAACGAAACGAAAATCCAAATGATGCCGTAAATATTTTGTTCTAAACCTTCTAACTCACCTACAAAGATTCCAAATAGTCCTAAAAACACAAAAATAATACCAAATGTTATTAATCTAATCGTAAAAAATTCATTTTTACGATAATTAAACTGCTTTTGTTGTTCTTTAGATATTTCCATTATTTCCTTCTCCTTATCAGAAGACGAGATAGATTCGAATAGTTCATTGACTGTAACATTTAATGCATTTGAGACACTTTTAAGTGTTTCACTACTAACTTCTTCTCCAGCCTCCATTCTTTGGATTGTTCTCACTGTTACGTAAGACTTTTCTGCTAAGTTTTCTTGAGTTAATGCTTTTTGTTTTCTGATTTCTGCAATTTTTGACTTATTCATACCAATAAACTACTCCTCACCTAAAAAAATGAACACGAAAAATTGCCGACAGATGGACGACAATAACACGAAGGTTAATTTGAAAGGTTCTGTTTCTTTAAATTTAGCCAGTATAATATCCCTCTTCATATATATTTCTTCTGGAGAAAATAGATATAAAAAGGTTCTGTTGCAAAGTTGAATTTATAGTATAATTTTAACAAAAAGGAGTCTTCTGTATGAATTATTTCAGATATAAACAATTTAACAAGGACGTCATCACTGTAGCCGTTGGCTACTATCTAAGATACGCGCTGAGTTATCGTGATATATCTGAAATACTAAGAGAACGTGGTGTCAACGTTCATCATTCAACAGTCTATCGTTGGGTTCAAGAATATGCGCCTATTTTGTATCAAATTTGGAAGAAAAAACATAAAAAAGTCTATTACAAATGGCGTATTGATGAGACGTACATCAAAATAAAAGGAAAATGGAGCTATTTATATCGTGCTATTGATGCAGAGGGTCATACATTAGATATTTGGTTGCGTAAGCAACGAGATAATCATGCAGCATAGCGTTTATCAAACGTCTCATTAAACAATTTGGTAAACCTCAAAAAGTGATTACAGATCAGGCACCTTCAACGAAGGTAGCCATGGCTAAAGTCATTAAAACGTTTAAACTGAATCCTGACTGTCATTGCACATCCAAATATCTGAATAACCTCATTGAGCAAGATCACCGTCATATTAAAGTAAGAAAGACAAGATATCAAAGTTTCAATACGGCAAAAAATACTTTAAAAGGTATTGAATGTATTTACGGTCTATATAAAAAGAACCGCAGGTCTCTTCAGATCTACGGATTTTCGCCATGCCATGAAATCAGCATCATGCTAACAAGCTAACATAAAGTATTATTTTAAAATTGAGATTAGACATTTATTTTTCAACTTTGCAACAGAACCAGTCGTTTTACTCTCCGGCTCACCGATCGAATATATAACTTGATGTCTACTCTTTAATCGTTTACTATCAAGATATACTAAATTAATAAATCATCTATGATTTTAGGTGAGCCGTTTACAAACATTGGCGTGGGAGTAAAACGGCTCTTTTTTATGTAATTATTTATAATATATCACTCTCAAACCCGAAAATCTAAAATCTGCACAAAGTGTAATTTTTACCCCTGAAAACTCAAAAAATTTTATAACTTAAAAATCGACTTAAACCTTACAGCCACAAAGGATTAACCCCAATTTTCAAAAAACAGTTATTTCTATATAGTATCAAGACAAGAAGAAACTCGTTTTCAACTCGTTTCTAAAAACCTTAAAACGTCTTGACCTTTCTTAGTTTATAACTTTTCGAAGAAATATTTGGCAATGCATAAGGTGCAATAATATGTGAACCTGGATCGTATATTGATTGTTTACTAGCTCCATATTTATAAGCTTGATAAACTATTTTAGAACAATAGGTTGGATTTTTAGAAGATAATTTTGTATTGATTCCATAATTATATTTTTTCCAACATAATTCTTCTTAGCCCAAGCAGCTGCTTTCGGTCCAGCCTTAGAATTTTTAGAACGGTAAATTTTTAACCATTTCCCTTTACCAGAATATCTTTTTTTAAACCAAGAAAAACTATGTACAGCAGGATGATGCCCCGCACTATGTATATGCAAAACTTTATTACTGCTTATAGCAATAGCTGCATGTCCTGTCAATCCTCTAGAACTTGTTGCATTAGAAATCAATACATCTCCTGCTTTTAAACGAAAACATGATGAAAAAGGAACTATCTCTGAATCATTCTCTAAAGATTGTTTACCTGATTCGCTTTCTTGTAAAAATTGATTCCATTGATCTTCACTAACAGTATTATCTAAAATACCTTCTTGTTGTAATCTTTGATAATTGTCATTCTCAACTTCATTAGCATACGTAGCCTCAGAAAAATACAGTAAAGTGAAAGAAGCTGCAAGTATTAAAGTTAAACAAAGAGTAATTAATTTTTTCATAGCAATCTCCTTTCTTTTATATTAATATTACATCAATAGTTATAAAAATAAAATAATAAAAATAAAAGAAAGGTATTTTAAAAATGAAATACAAAACCTTATATTTATTGGTTCCACTTATACCAATAGAGTTTATAGGAATCTATATTGACTATTCTTATAGTTCGCTACTTGGATATATCCCTTATTTCATTGTTTCTGCAATTATTAGCTTGTATATATTCAAAAACAAATTAAAAAAAAGTATATTTGTACTGACGAATAGAATTATTGGAATTATCATCTCTTTTGGAAGTGTCCACATCTTTATGAACATTTATCATTCTTCAGATTATTTCAATCCTTTTTCAACTAGCGGTTTCTCAATATTTTTAGGCCTTATAAGTTTTATAACAATTGCCATTATTTATCTAGTCATATACGGAATTTCTCCAAAAAACAATTAGTGCATATATATAAATGCTTTATTCCAATTGCTTTATTGACAACGAGCCTCTGAATCCTTAACAATCCCTAAACTTGTCGAATCGTCGGCTTAATAGCTCACGCTATGCCGACATTCGTCTCCAAGTTTAGTTAAGGGTTCTTCTCATTGTTCAATAAATTTTCTCGGCATAAATGCGTGTCCTATTATTTATTTTTAATCACTTTTAAATAAAAAAACGTAAAGTAAGCGAACTTGCAACTTACCTCACGTTTTATACCTGAAATGTCTTATTCACTCGTAATTTGACCTTTAATCACATATCCATTTCTATCAACATAAAAGCGAACATCTTTATTACCAATTTTATACATATATACTTCACCCCATGCTGAAGTAGGAGAGTAATAATTTGGTTTACCATAATTTTGAATTAAAGTATTTTTATTAATAGATTTTCCATCGAGAGAGAAGAAAACACCATTAGCTTTATTCTCAGATACACTATAAAGTGTTTGATCGTATAAATTTATTCGATTGTCACCGGTTGGATTCTTTGCTATTTGATAGCCGTTGATAGTAAAATTATCGTATTTCAATGACTCTTTGAAATTTTTGTCTAATATAAATCCACTTTGATACGCAGTATAACCATCATAATTATAATAAGGTTCAATAGTCTCTTGTGCCTGTGCTTCCGTTGCATTAAATAGTTCGGGCGTTACAGAGAAACCCAAAACAATACCACTAGCTAGAACAATTTTAGAAAATTTCTTCATAAAAACCCTCCTAATTATTTATAATTCATCTATCATTATTACAAATATATTACAAAAATTCATCCCAAGTTATCACTTTATCAACTTCAACGTTTAAAACACCAATCATTTTTTGATATAACAAATAAAAAAAACGTCGCAAGTATGCTACATAATAGTACTTAAGACGTTTTAATTTTTATTTATTTTTATCTCCTTTAACTTTATCAATCAAATCATTAGCTTTGTCTTTAACATCATCTACTACTTCTTTTGCTTTGCCAGAAACCTTATCTCCTTTGCCTTCTGCCTTTAAATCCTTATTATCAGTAGCATCTCCAATAGTCTCTTTGATATTTCTTTTTGCTTGTTCGAATTTTTCTTCGCTCATCTTCTATTCCTCCTAAATAATCAATGTCTACAATGCAATTCTATTATTCAAATACCCTTTTTAAAAGTAAAATCATATCCCTGTTTTATCCCATGTATACAAAATGATTTATGTATTATTTTCAAATCACACCATAAACTATCCCATAAATCAGGTACATCTGAAGAAACTCAGAATTAAAGGATATTCAATTCCTCGTGACTCTCTTAGTTAAACTCTGTTTAATTAAGATTTCTTATGTTTCATTATCCAAGAGCGCACTTACATACCAAAATCGTATCGTGCTAAAACCAGCGTGTGATAATCCAATAGTCTTATTTTGTATTTTAAGGGGGTATTTAAAGCAAACTCTGTATTTCTTATGTTTTTATACTCAAATTTCAATTTAAGCGTTTAAAAGGCAAATATGAGCTTATAACAGAAAAATATGCCTGCTTGATTTATACATCAAATATACACCGTCAAAAACTTAGGATATTTGCGTAGGATATTTTATATGAGCATAAGGGGAATTTGCAACCTTTCAAAAAAGGTTGGTCTGGCAAAGCCAGACATTTCAAGGGATACAGCGATTTCTAAAGTACAATCATTTTTTGCTTTTGTACCCTAAAAGTACCCTAATGTTTTTTAGCACTTTTCAATAAAAAAAACGCTAGCTTTTTCGCTAACGTTTTAGAATAAAAATCAAAATTTATACTCAAATTTCTTCGTCAATTTCATCAATCATTTGATGATTAATTTTACTTTTTTCTTCTTCGGTCAAATCAAAAATTTCACTCGCTAAGTATTCTTTTTGGTTCCAGTGATAAAAAATTTGATAAATATATTCTGTCGGATCTACTTCTTTAAGATAATCTAAATCTCCATTTTTCAATTTCTTTCTTGCCTCTTTAAACAGTCCAGAATAAACAAGAATTTGTTTCCCTTTGAGTGACTTATAAAATGTATCGAACACTTTTTGATTAATTAAGTAGTCGCTATCTTTACCAGAATACTTCGCCATTTCGTATAATTCTTTGTTGTTGTTCTGTTTGATTCTTTGAACATGTACTTGTGTAATTTCATCGTTCCCCGTTACATCTCGCCATAAATTCAGCCATTCTTTTTGACTAATATAATACCGTTTATCTGTAAAATACGATTTGTTAACAGCAATTAAAACATGGAAATGCGGATTATAATCATCACGCTTTTGATTATAAGTAACCTCTAATTTTCTTACATAACCTTTAGCTATCGTATTTACTTTTTACGCTTAAACATTTTTTGAAAAGCATGATTATAAACTTTTATTTCATCCTCTAAATGCTCAGACGTTACGTTTGGCGTCGTAAGTGTTAAAAAAATAAATTCCTTTTTTTCTTCCTGCTTAATATACTGCATCATCAAAGATAATCCTAATGCATCTTTACGAGCTTTACGCCAAGCACATACAGGACAGAACCGGTTTTTACATGGATTCGCCTTATACAATTTCTTTTTCTCCAAAGTTTGATCCGCAACAAATGATAAAAATGTATTACAGTCCTTTATCAAGAAAAGAAGAAACTCGTTTTTACTCGTTTCAAAAACCAAAACCAAGAAATCAAATTTAACCTTTTTTATCACCTTTTTCTAAACCAAAAATCAATAAAATAATTACAGACAAAAGCATAAAAGGAAAAAATATAGAAGTAGCTAAAAAACCTATAATCATAATTAACCAAAAATAATCAATTTTATAACTTCCAAACTTCATACAAGCCCCCCTTTTTTTAATCAAAATAACATAATTGCTTTATTCCAATTGCTTTATTGACGTTGAGCCTCTGAACCCTTAACAAACCCAAAACTTGTCGAATGGTCGGTTTAATAGCTCACGCTATACCGACATTCGTCTACAAGTTTAGTTAAGGGTTCTTCTCAACATCAATAAATTTTCTCGGCATAAATGCCTGCTCTATTTCTTTTTTCTCAACTTTAAACATATCCATCCTTTTCCAAAGCATTTATAACGTTTATAACTGCTGGAGCTATTATATCTTTGTCATATATCGAAAAAAAATTAGCGTCAGTAATTTCATTGTTAATTTTATAATCAAAAGTTTCACCAGAGAACAGAAAACAATTTAATACCACACTCTCTTTAGTGTTAGGATATGCCGGTCCTTCTATCGATTTCCAAAATGATATTTTACTTTTTTCAATGTTTAAAGAAAGTTCTTCTCTTAATTCTCTTATTAATGTTTCATCAAAATTTTCTTTGTCTTCGATTTTCCCTCCTGGTAGATAATATTTATTATTATCATAAGTTCTCACTAAAAAAATTCTTTTTCCTTCAATGTTTACTAAACATGCACAATTATAAGTCGCCAAGTAAATCCCTCGCTTTGTTGAAATTTTTCATATACTTTTTAACAAACTTTATCATAACTCTTACAAAAATTTTGAGTGCCTTTATTTTTAATTTTAAAGGGCATTTTGAAGAAACACTAAATATTTACGTAGTTGTATATCCAACTTTGCAACAGAACCAGTTAACTGCTTTATCATCACGTTATAAAAATAGAACACATTTAATTCAAGACATTTTACAACGTTATGTTGATATGATTAAAATTTACAATCAAGATTTAAAGTAGTAGCAATAAGAGTTGCTACTACTTTTTTTACTTTATCCCCAAAGCTCATCTAACTGTCGTCTAAATGCTTCTCGTTCCCTTTCAAACTCTGCTTGTTCTTCTGGAGTCATTGGTTTTCTTTGCTTTTGATCTGGATTCTTTAACCATTCTGGCGTAATTTCTTTAGAATTAGTTCGTTTATTACCATATTTAAAGTTTTTAGCTTGTTGTAATGTTCTTACATCATTTTTCAACCATGTCTCCAAAATTGTAATCAAATATTGTTTAGGATTATTTGCTTTAAGCCCCACATACTCAATAGCGTATTCAATTATTTCAAAGTCAAATTGTTCTATAAGATTACGTAGCTTATTTTCAAATACTTTGGTTGATTTTATATTTAATTGATTACAAATATATTTTAGTGTTTTATTACTACTACTACCTTTTTGATATTTTGGGTTGTAGTTGTCTCGTTCTTTCTCAGTATCATTAAATTCAGTATCATTAGGGTTTGATTTCCGAACTTCTAGAGGTTTGATTTTCGAACTTCTTGAAGTTTGATTTTCGAACTTCTTGAAGTTTGATTTTCGAACTTCAGCGTCATTACGGGGTTCGTCTATGTTTTCTTCTTTCTTTTTCATTTCATAAATATCTTCTTTAGTAACTGCAGGATTCTTCAAATATAATTTATTGGGTTTACCTTGCCCACATCTTATTTGTTCTAAAAGATCAGCTTCTGTTAATTCCTTTTTTATTTTTATTAATTTAGCTTTATGACAATTTAATATATTTTTTAGATTTTCATTTGTGAAAATAAAAAATATATCGCCATTTTCATCAAACCAATTATTTCTAATTGATAGTTCTAATCTATCTTTTAGCAAAGCATAAGCGATTTTTGCATCATTACTTAATTGCTTATATTTTTCGTTAGTAAAAAACACCTTTGGTAGTTGGTAAAATTTTTCTCTATATTGTTGTTGGATATTAAATCTATGTTCAGACATAATAAAAACCTCTTTCCATTATTTTTTGGATAGAGGTAATAAACGTAAAACATTTTATAATTTGTGCTTGCACTTGTTGAATATATTATATATAATGAAAGTACAATTATTATTAAATAAACGTTCCAGCGTTTATTACCTTAGAGCGACTACTAGCATAGTCGCTCTTTTCTTGTGTTACAAAAAGTATAACATAACTAAGTGTTAAATAAATAGAGTGATTATAGAAATAATTAAATATAGTTGAAAAGAGTAGTGTATATTTGGTTCTGTTGCAAAGTTAGAAAAAGTATAGCTAATCACCATTTTATCATGTCAGTATTCGTTTAACTGGCTAACATATGACTGATTTCATGGCATGGCGAAAATCCGTAGATCTGAAGAGACCTGCGGTTCTTTTTATATAGACCGTAAATGCATTCAATACCCTTTAAAGTATTTTTTGCCGTATTGATACTTTGATATCTTGTCTTTCTTACTTTAATATGACGGTGATTTTGCTCAATGAGGTTATTCAGATATTTGGATGTACAGTGACAGTTAGGGTTAAGTTTAAACTCCTTAATTACTTTAGCTATTGCGACCTTCGTTGAAGGTGCTTGATCTGTAATTATCATTTGAGGTTTACCAAATTGTTTAATGAGACGTTTGATAAACACATATGCTGCATGATTATCTCGTTGCTTACGCAACCAAATATCTAATGTATGACCCTCTGCATCAATAGCACGATAGAAATAGCTCCATTTTCCTTTTATTTTGATATACGTCTCATCAATACGCCATTTGTAATAGGCTTTTTTATGTTTTTTCTTCCAAATTTGATACAAAATCGGAGCATATTCTTGAACCCAACGGTAGACCGTTGAATGATGAACGTTGACACCACGTTCTCTTAGTATTTCAGATATATCTCGATAACTCAATGCATATCTTAGATAGTAGCCAACGGCTACAGTGATAACTTCCTTGTTAAATTGTTTATATCTGAAATAGTTCATACAGAAGACTCCTTTTTGTTAAAATTATACTATAAATCCAACTTTGCAACAGAACCAAAGATATTATAGGCGCACTAAAAACCCTTTACAAACACTTGACGATATTTCCATCAAGTGTTTGTAAAGGGTTTTTAAAATTCTTAAAATCGCCGTTATAACAACATTTATGATAAAATTGATTTATAAAGGGTTGATAAAGGGTTGATAATATGAAGAGTGTCAAAGAACTCAGTGAAAAATTAGAAGTTAGTAAACAAACTGTATTTAATAATATAAAAAGACTGAATATAGAAACAATAAAAAAGGATAATACTTCATTCATAAAAAATGATGTTGATGTAGAAAAGATTATTCAAAGAGTAACCAAAAACAAAAAAAAATATGGGTTTGAAAGTACTAATACAAACTCAGAAAAAGTTAAAACGAGTAATCAAAAAAATGAATCTAAACATAATGTTCAAATAATTGAACTGCTTGAAAAGCAAATAGACACTTTAAATAAACAACTTGAAAAACAAGAAAAGCGTCATGAAGTGACAATAGAATTTTATAGGAAAGAATTGCAAGAAAGGTCAAAATTACTTGAAAACCAACAAGTATTAACATTAGAAAGTAACAAAAAAATACAAAGGTTGGAGTCTGAGTTAGAAGAAGAAAAACAACTTAATTATTCTTTTGATACGTCTGCTAATGAGAGACAAAATGTTAATGTACAAGAAGCAACATTTACTAGAGAGTCTAAAGATACTGATCAACAAAAAGAATGGGAACAACCTACAGAGGCGCAGCGTAAAGATATACCTGAAGAGAAAGAGGAGGAAATTATTAACGAAGAACCATCCACAATAGACGATAAACAATTCGAAGAAATAGATAGTGAATACGAAGAAAGAGAAGAAAAACCACCTAAAAAAGGTTTCTGGAGCCGATTGTTTGGTAATTAACACAGTAAATATCCTTACAATCTTATAAACTTGTAAGGATATTATTTTTATTATTGGCACTTCTGATAATCATAATTTATGTTTACTTTTCGGAAAATAATTTTTGAATAGATATTATAAATATAAAAATTACGTATTTATAATATTTTATTTTCTTTCTTATATTCAAATAGAGCTATAGTGATTAATTTTTGCTATACTAGTTTAGAAAAATTACGAAAGGAGTGTTTAGCATGACAAAGTCATTTACAAAAACACTACCACTTAAACCTTTTACAAAGTGGACAGGGGGGAAACGTCAATTATTACCGGAATTGAACCGCCTAATCCCTCAAAATTTTAACGAATATTATGAACCATTTGTTGGTGGAGGGGCATTATTATTTGATTTAAGACCTACCGTTGCTTTTATAAATGATGCTAACGAAGATTTAATTAATGCCTACAGAGTTATTAGAGATAATGTTGAAGAATTGATCGACCTACTTGAAGTGCACAAAATTAATAATACAAAAGAGTACTATTACAAAATTAGAAATTTAGATAGAAGTGATAATTTTAACAAGATGAGCGCAGTAGAAAAAGCGGCTAGAATATTATATATGTTGCGCGTGAATTTCAATGGTTTGTACAGAGTAAACTCTAAAGGACAATTTAATACACCTTATGGTCGTTATAGTAATCCTAAAATAGTTGACAGAGAAAATTTATTAAATATAAGTGAATACCTTAAACAAGATATAAAAATCATGAATGGTGATTTTTATAATTGCGTTCAAAACGCAAAAGCAAATGACTTTGTTTATTTTGATCCACCGTATATACCTATCTCTACATCTTCAAATTTTACAAGCTATACTGCTAACAAATTTGATTTAAAGGAACAAGAACGTTTAAGAGATACATTTATTGAATTAGATAATAAAGGTGTTTATGTAATGCTATCAAATTCTAATGCAGATATTATTTATGAATTATATAAAGACTATAGAGATAATATAAAAACTGTTGATGCAAATAGAATGATTAACTCTAACAGCAAAGGTAGAGGGAAAATTAAAGAAGTTATTATTACAAATTATTGATTATAGGAGTGTATACAAGTGAAATATACTGTATTTCAATATCTAAACTTAAAACCGCAAGAAAAAACCGATTATTTCATGCAAACTAGATCACAATTAAGTTTTCTACCAAATTATTGGATTAATTTTGAAAATGTAAAGCGAAATATAGATAGTTATGATACACCAGATTTATATACACTTGATTTTTTAATCGGTAAAAATCATCATCAAATAGAAAACTTTTTTAAAGAAAGAGCGTCTTTAATTAAGTTAGTTCCTAAGCTATTAGGTATTAGAGAAAACAAACTTACAAAAGGTAAGTTAGAAGTCCAAGATGTGGATGGTACATACACTTTAGATTTCCATAACATTGAGATGAAGAACATTGAACAATACCTTAAATTCATTCATGAAAGTGGATTGACATCATGCTTACAGAAAGGATTGCGAAAGTCAGTTCACGATTACGCAGTTGGTGTAGAAGCAGGTATGGACTCAAACGGAAGGAAAAATCGTAGTGGCGATATGGGTGAAATGTATTTGGAGAAAGTATTAAATTCAATTGCTGAAGATAGAAATTGGATAGCTCATGGACAAACAACTGCTAAATTAGTAAAAGAATGGCATAATATTGATTTGGAAGAAACATTTGCTAATAGACGATTTGATGGTTCTTTATTCAATCCGCAAAGAGAAAAATTGTATTTATTTGAAGTAAATAATTTCAATTCAGGTGGTAGTAAATCCAAAGCCTCTGCTACAGAATTCAAAGATTTACATGATCGATTTAGTCGTACTAACCATGAGTTTATTTACATCACAGATGGTAAAGGTTGGGATAGTGATAAATCACATCTTATAGAAGCTATGGAATATATAGGAAAAGTATTTAATTATCAAATGGTTGAAGATGGCTATTTAAAAGATTTTTTAGAATGAGTGTATAAATTTAAATAAATATTACTTAAAAATATAACGCTCTATTATGTAAAGTAAAAAAAGAGAGCGTGTTTGCTCTCTTTTTTATTTTATTAATAAAATATTATAGTGATTTCTAGGATGCTATGAGATGATCTCATTTGCGTTGAAACAAGGTTTATTAAACCAAATCATTATCTTTTTTAATTCTGTAAATTGTCTGCCTTGTTATATTTACTTCTTTCGCAATTTTACTAATTGCTTGGCCTTCTTCTAACATTTCTACAACTCTATGATAAATAACACGTTTTTGAGGATCTTTAGCATTCGGTGCATAGAGTAAAGGACGTCCTTTATATACCCCTTTTTCTTTCGCAACTTTAATACCTTGTGCTTGTCTACGTTTACTTTCATTTCGTTCTTGTTCTGAAACCATTGCTAATATTTGGATGATTAAGTCTTTCATAAATTTATTTAATAAAGGATTGCCAATGACTTCATTCATCATCGGTAAACTAGTAATCATCAATTGGACTTCTTTATCTTTTAAATAATTAACTGTGTTAATCACTTCATCATAATTACGACCTAAGCGATCAATGGATTCTACTACAAATCTATCGCCCATTCTCACAAAGTTAAGTGCTTCTTGAAATATAGGTCTGTTTTCTACTGACTTTCCCGATTGTTTCTCTGTAAATATTTTCTCTACGCCAAATGTTTTCAAATTAGCTAGCTGTCTTTCTAAATTTTGGTCTATAGATGATACTCTCGCATAACCAACAATCATTGATTTCCACCTCATAATTAATATACACCCTAATCATACGTTCTAGTTATTGTAATTTCAATAACCTCATTTGTATGATTAGGGTGTACCTAAAACACACAATAATAATTAAATTATTCTTTAATCTTAAATATTAATCTATTAAAACTATCATCATATGTGGTGAAAAGTAATTCATTCATATATTCAAACATTTTTTCAGAATCATCTTTAATGATTTTTTTTGCAAATGCAGTCTTTTTCCGATACACCCACTCTGCAATAGTATCTATTTCAAATACACCCTTATATTCACCATTAATATTTTCAATTTCTTTCAACGAATTTTTCACTTCTTGTTTCGTATAGTCAAAAGTAGCTAGTAGTTCGTTTTTTTGGCTTGAAATTAATTTTTTATACTCACTAATTCTAGAAGGTTCAGCAAGTTTATATTTTTGTATTAATTTATGAACGTTTAGCAAAAAGGCTTTTGTTATAAAATTTTTATCACTTTGGTTAAATGCATAGTTTACACAATTTAAACCCAATTTTTCTAATGCCATAAATTTTTCACTATTTTTCATGTTGCTACATTTATATATCTTCTCTGCATCATCCTTTGCTTCTTTATAATGTAATTTTAAAAGGACTAGTGCATCGTAAATACTATTACTCTTTTTTAAGGAATATATCATATTATTCCTGTTATTAATTATATAAGTAATTATTTCGGAAGGGTTATCAAAGTTAAAATCATTTATATATTCATCGATTTTTTCATCAGAATCACTTAAAATTATATGTCTTTTACTTGGATTATTTAAAAGTGTTTCTTTTTTATTATATGCTTTAATCGAATACATTAACTCATCTATACCATCTCTGTTTAAATATAATTCTGAATTGCCAGTTTTCCCCGTTTTTTTTCTTCCTTTATATTCATCAGGTAATTTTAAAGATAAGTTTTTAATAGAATTTTCTTTAATTGGATTATCTATAATTTCATCTAATCCGTTAAATCCAATAAATTCATATCCTTGCAAAATATAGACTATTTCTTTTTTTGAATACCAAATATCAAAGTCTTTAAAAAAATATAGTTTTGTATATGTTTTTAGTAATTGTACTTCTTCAGTCTTCATATCAGAAAATTCTGAATCTATAAGATTATCTAAACGCTCTCTATCATACTTTTTAATTGTTCTTATTAAAGCAACATATTCTATAAAATTATAATTTGAATTTGCAGAAATTAATTTACAAAATTGATTGAACGTCATCTTATTCTCAATTAAATACGAAAAATCTAATGTTATACTGTCGTCTAAATTTTTATTTTTAGCAATAATCATGTCTTACTCCTAATAAGCATTTTTTTTACACATACTAATGAGCATATAAATTTATGTATATTTATAGTATAGAAAGAGGTGAAAAAATGATACATTTAACAATAAATATTCCAGAGATTATAACTAATATTATTATACCAATAATTCCTTCTTTAGCAGCTAATTTAATTTATGACACTTATAAAAAAGCAAACTATAAAAAATAGGGTTCTGTTGCAAAGTAAAAAATATAGCTAACCACTAATTTATCATGTCAGTGTTCGCTTAACTTGCTAACATGATGCTAATTTCGTGGCATGGCGAAAATCCGTAGATCTGAAGAGACCTGCGGTTCTTTTTATATAGACCGTAAATACATTCAATACCTTTTAAAGTATTTTTTGCCGTATTGAAACTTTGATATCTTGTCTTTCTTACTTTAATATGACGGTGATCTTGCTCAATGAGGTTATTCAGATATTTGGATGTGCAATGACAGTCAGGATTCAGTTTAAACGTTTTAATGACTTTAGCCATGGCTACCTTCGTTGAAGGTGCCTGATCTGTAATCACTTTTTGAGGTTTACCAAATTGTTTAATGAGACGTTTGATAAACGCATATGCTGCATGATTATCTCGTTGCTTACGCAACCAAATATCTAATGTATGACCCTCTGCATCAATAGCACGATATAAATAGCTCCATTTTCCTTTTATTTTGATGTACGTCTCATCAATACGCCATTTGTAATAGACTTTTTTATGTTTTTTCTTCCAAATTTGATACAAAATAGGCGCATATTCTTGAACCCAACGATAGACTGTTGAATGATGAACGTTGACACCACGTTCTCTTAGTATTTCAGATATATCACGATAACTCAGCGCGTATCTTAGATAGTAGCCAACGGCTACAGTGATGACGTCCTTGTTAAATTGTTTATATCTGAAATAATTCATACAGAAGACTCCTTTTTGTTAAAATTATACTATAAATTCAACTTTGCAACAGAACCATATTATCCATAAACGAAAAAGTGTAACTATCGTGAGGAAAGATGAGACTATCCCTTTGAATGATAATAGTAATAACGTAAAGATATATTCGCATATCCCTTGTTATAGAAATTTAGAAATTTTTGACATAGTTTTAAACAAAGACGGTGTTTTAGAATCTAATGGTCATGATATAGGGGCGGAAGAACTAGTATTTATCAAAGTCGGTAAAGTTAAAGTTACTATAGAGAACGAAGAGTTTATACTGACTGAAAATGAGATACTAAGGTTTGATTCGAATGTCTCACATAGTTACGAAAATATTGGTTCAGAAGAATGTATTGTTATGATAGTAAATCATTTAGTTAGTTTGTAATGGAGGAGGAAGACTATGAAAATAATAATAATAGGTGCAACCGGTACAATAGGTAGTAAAGTTGTGGAAAAGTTAGAAAATAGAGGCCATGAAGTTATTAAAGTTGGCAGTAAGACAGGAGATTATCAACTTGATATTACTTCTCCTAAAGAAATAGAGGAAATGTACAAGAGTATTCCAGATGTCGATGCTGTGGTAAGTGCAACAGGGGGAGCGACATTTAAAGCGTTAAATGAAATAAGTATAGAGGAAAATCAATTTGCAGTACAAAGTAAGTTGTTAGGACAAATTAACCTTGTGCTTATAGGACAGCACTACTTGAATGAAAATGGTAGTTTCACATTGACATCAGGAATTATGATGGATGATCCAATTAAAATGGGGAGTTCAGCAGCGATGGCAAATGGAGGTATTGCGGGGTTTGTAACTTCTGCGGCGGTTGAACTTCAGAATGGCCTTCGCATTAATAATGTCAGTCCTAATGTAGTACAGGAAGCATTAGGGAAATACGGAGAATTTTTCAAAGGATTTACTGCCGTTCCGGTTGATAAAGTAGCAAATGCATTTGTGAAAAGTGTAGAAGGTGCACAGACTGGTCAGACGTATAAAGTATATTAAAACCAAAAATAGAGGGGGATAATAATGAAAGATTATAAAGTAATTATTATTGGTGGAGGTTTAATAGGTTTATCAACTTCCACGAATTAAAATATTCAATCATTATTTTCTTTTTTTCTTTTTCTTTTCTTCATAGAAGTTCCTTGTAGACCCAACCAATTTGGTATTTGAACCAAAATAAACATAATAATCTTATATATAATTTCCAAACACATCACCTTCTTATCAAAAATTTATAACACATTTTATTGTTCTTACATCAACTCAATTGATTTTTTTGGCTCTGTTGCAAAGTCAGAAAAAATGTAACTAATTATCATTTTAACATGGTAGTATTTCCTTAACTGACCAACATGTGGCTAATTTCATGCTAACAAGTTAACACAAAGTACTATTTTTAAATTGAGATGAGATATTTATTTTTCAACTTTGCAACAGAACCAAACAAAAGATCTTTAGCAAGGGGGGCTAAAGATCTTTTGTTTGGTATTTTATTTTCCTGTTAATTCAGGAATTAGCCAACTTAGAAACCCTCCAATAGGAAAAACAATCCACCAATATCTAGCCATAAAATCCCAGCCATTTTTTACAGGTTCATTTTTTCTATTAGATACTCTATTTTTCATTCCAATAGTCATAGGATATTTTTCATCTAATTTTTTTGAAATAAAAACATTTAAAAAATAATGTATTATTGCTAAGCTCAAAAACGAAACGAAAATCCAAATGATGCCGTAAATATTTTGTTCTAAACCTTCTAACTCACCTACAAAGATTCCAAATAGTCCTAAAAACACAAAAATAATACCAAATGTTATTAATCTAATCGTAAAAAATTCATTTTTACGATAATTAAACTGCTTTTGTTGTTCTTTAGATATTTCCATTATTTCCTTCTCCTTATCAGAAGACGAGATAGATTCGAATAGTTCATTGACTGTAACATTTAATGCATTTGAGACACTTTTAAGTGTTTCACTACTAACTTCTTCTCCAGCCTCCATTCTTTGGATTGTTCTCACTGTTACGTAAGACTTTTCTGCTAAGTTTTCTTGAGTTAATGCTTTTTGTTTTCTGATTTCTGCAATTTTTGACTTATTCATACCAATAAACTACTCCTCACCTAAAAAAATGAACACGAAAAATTGCCGACAGATGGACGACAATAACACGAAGGTTAATTTGAAAGGTTCTGTTTCTTTAAATTTAGCCAGTATAATATCCCTCTTCATATATATTTCTTCTGGAGAAAATAGATATAAAAAGGTTCTGTTGCAAAGTTGAATTTATAGTATAATTTTAACAAAAAGGAGTCTTCTGTATGAATTATTTCAGATATAAACAATTTAACAAGGACGTCATCACTGTAGCCGTTGGCTACTATCTAAGATACGCGCTGAGTTATCGTGATATATCTGAAATACTAAGAGAACGTGGTGTCAACGTTCATCATTCAACAGTCTATCGTTGGGTTCAAGAATATGCGCCTATTTTGTATCAAATTTGGAAGAAAAAACATAAAAAAGTCTATTACAAATGGCGTATTGATGAGACGTACATCAAAATAAAAGGAAAATGGAGCTATTTATATCGTGCTATTGATGCAGAGGGTCATACATTAGATATTTGGTTGCGTAAGCAACGAGATAATCATGCAGCATAGCGTTTATCAAACGTCTCATTAAACAATTTGGTAAACCTCAAAAAGTGATTACAGATCAGGCACCTTCAACGAAGGTAGCCATGGCTAAAGTCATTAAAACGTTTAAACTGAATCCTGACTGTCATTGCACATCCAAATATCTGAATAACCTCATTGAGCAAGATCACCGTCATATTAAAGTAAGAAAGACAAGATATCAAAGTTTCAATACGGCAAAAAATACTTTAAAAGGTATTGAATGTATTTACGGTCTATATAAAAAGAACCGCAGGTCTCTTCAGATCTACGGATTTTCGCCATGCCATGAAATCAGCATCATGCTAACAAGCTAACATAAAGTATTATTTTAAAATTGAGATTAGACATTTATTTTTCAACTTTGCAACAGAACCAGTCGTTTTACTCTCCGGCTCACCGATCGAATATATAACTTGATGTCTACTCTTTAATCGTTTACTATCAAGATATACTAAATTAATAAATCATCTATGATTTTAGGTGAGCCGTTTACAAACATTGGCGTGGGAGTAAAACGGCTCTTTTTTATGTAATTATTTATAATATATCACTCTCAAACCCGAAAATCTAAAATCTGCACAAAGTGTAATTTTTACCCCTGAAAACTCAAAAAATTTTATAACTTAAAAATCGACTTAAACCTTACAGCCACAAAGGATTAACCCCAATTTTCAAAAAACAGTTATTTCTATATAGTATCAAGACAAGAAGAAACTCGTTTTCAACTCGTTTCTAAAAACCTTAAAACGTCTTGACCTTTCTTAGTTTATAACTTTTCGAAGAAATATTTGGCAATGCATAAGGTGCAATAATATGTGAACCTGGATCGTATATTGATTGTTTACTAGCTCCATATTTATAAGCTTGATAAACTATTTTAGAACAATAGGTTGGATTTTTAGAAGATAATTTTGTATTGATTCCATAATTATATTTTTTCCAACATAATTCTTCTTAGCCCAAGCAGCTGCTTTCGGTCCAGCCTTAGAATTTTTAGAACGGTAAATTTTTAACCATTTCCCTTTACCAGAATATCTTTTTTTAAACCAAGAAAAACTATGTACAGCAGGATGATGCCCCGCACTATGTATATGCAAAACTTTATTACTGCTTATAGCAATAGCTGCATGTCCTGTCAATCCTCTAGAACTTGTTGCATTAGAAATCAATACATCTCCTGCTTTTAAACGAAAACATGATGAAAAAGGAACTATCTCTGAATCATTCTCTAAAGATTGTTTACCTGATTCGCTTTCTTGTAAAAATTGATTCCATTGATCTTCACTAACAGTATTATCTAAAATACCTTCTTGTTGTAATCTTTGATAATTGTCATTCTCAACTTCATTAGCATACGTAGCCTCAGAAAAATACAGTAAAGTGAA
>NZ_CP095099.1 GCF_025561445.1 Staphylococcus sp. IVB6181
TCCAAGTAAAAAATAGAATTTAGAATAGTTGCTATAAAATAACCTTTATCTAGCACTGTGTTCTTATTCAAAATTAACGCTCCTTTGTTAGCAACACTGAACATATTTGTTTTATTGACGTTGCTTTTTATCCTTAAAAATAAATAAGTAGGCAAACAATAAAGCTGATAAAGAAGCTCCTACTCCTCCGATAAATCTAGCAACCCAGATATTAATCGGCATACTTTCAAAAATCACTAACACAAAATCTCCGACCATAGCAGAAATACATAACATCAAGATAATTTTTAGAACAGTCATAAAATCACTCCTTTTTTCTTAACACTACTAAAATTATCGCTTTATTCCAATTGCTTTATTGACGTTGAGCCTCGGAACCCTTAACAATCCCAAAACTTGTCGAATGGTCGGCTTAATAGCTCACGCTATGCCGACATTCGTCTGCAAGTTTAGTTAAGGGTTCTTCTCAACGATCAATAAATTTTCTCGGCATAAAAGTCGCTAATATCCTTATTTGCAATTTCTTCAATTTTTTCTACAATTTTTAACTCCAAATCCCCTTCACTCTCAATAAATTCTTTAGCAAAACTTCTTAATTCTTCATGATGTCCAACCATTACTGTATAAAGTGCATTTTCAAACATAGATATATCATTTGAATCATTACCAAAAGCTATATAATCACCTTTATCTATCCCTAACATTTTAAGCGCAGCCCATTTATGTATACCTTTAGGACTTATATCAAGTACATTCTCATTCCCATGCTTATTTACATATACATCTAATTCATTTAATTTTTTACTCAATAATTCATTATTATTCGATGTCAAAATCAAAACTTTCACAACAGATTTTAAAGAATCTAGATTAACTAAATTAGCCGAATTTAAAGGATCTAAATTTTTTAATATAGAATGGTTTTGAGGTCCAGTATATGCATAATCCCAATCCCCATCAATTAAGTAAGTAGCATCAAATTCGTTAATTAATTGTTTAATCTTTTCCATTTCTGATAACGAAAAAGAAACAGATTTTATAATTTTTCCTTTACTTAAAATAAGCGAACCATTACCACCTATCATTGTATAATCATGAAAATCCTTGCTTATAACGGGAAGCATATCTCTAATCGGTCTCGCAGATGCAAAAATAACTTGATGACCACTATTCGTAAGATTTTCTAAAGAATTAAGAATTTTATCTGATACTGGTTCTCCCTTAAAACAAATAGTCCCATCTAAATCAAACACAAATTTCACATTTAAAGCCTCCACTATTTAGATTAGTTTTTATTATAATACTCCTTATCAATTATGACAGAAATTTTATTAGCAAATTATATCTACGAAAAGTCTTCAAAATAAATAACTTTTTCGGGTCTACTTTGTACACTTTATCTACCTGGTAGACCTGATTGTTATTGCTTTACAGGCCTAAAATTCGTCGTTATAATCTAGTTAAATCCCGTAAGGGCGCACTTACACGTCGGATAAATCGACGTGTGTAAAACCATAATCGACCTTCGTCGATTTTTTAATCTTAGTTTTAAGTAATCGGTGTTGCAGCACAGATATAAAAATTAATACTACATCAAAATTTAACTAAGATTTAAGCTACTAGTTTTTTGCTAGTAGCTTTTTTATTTTGTTAATTTTTAAATGCCTTTATTTTGAATTTTAAGGGGGCATTTTAAAGATTTGGGGGTCGTTCATATAGTTTTATGCCTAAAAACTTATATAAGCTCTTAAAACGCAAATATGAGTCAAATAAATATATGCTATTTCCAAAAGCAAAAATTTGAGCAAAACCAGTGACGATTTTTAGACACTGCCCATCTACATGCAAACTAAAATTTTGCATATAATCCCCCAAAAAGTGAGTTGGGTTTTTAGTTCCTGCAGGGGCAAATTTCTGTAAAAAAATACCGAAATCTTGATTTTGCCCAAAATGCTTTGTAAGAGCATAAGGGAAATTTGCAACCTTTCAAAAAAGGTTGGTCTGGCGAAGCCAGACATTTCAAGGGATACAGCGATTTCTAAAGTGCAATCATTTTTTGCTTTTGTACCCTAAAAGTACCCACAACATATAGTATGGTACCCTTAAAGTACCCTACGCATATTGTGTCTGTACCCTAAAAGTACCCTAATGTTTTTTAGCACTTTTCAATAAAAAAACGCTAGCTTTTTCGCTAACGTTTTAAAAAGGGTATCAAAATTTATATTCAAATTTCTTCGTCAATTTCATCAATCATTTGATGATTAATTTTACTTTTTTCTTCTTCGGTCAAATCAAAAATTTCACTCGCTAAGTATTCTTTTTGGTTCCAGTGATAAAAAATTTGATAAATATATTCTGTGGGATCTACTTCTTTAAGATAATCTAAATCTCCATTTTTTAATTTCTTTCTTGCCTCTTTAAACAGTCCAGAATAAACAAGAATCTGTTTCCCTTTGAGTGATTTATAAAATGTATCGAACACTTTTTGATTAATTAAGTAGTCACTATCTTTACCAGAATACTTCGCCATTTCGTATAATTCTTTGTTGTTGTTCTGTTTGATTTTTTGAACATGTACTTGTGTGATTTCATCAATTCCCTGTTACATCTCGCCATAAATTCAGCCATTCTTTTTGACTAATATAATACCGTTTATCTGTAAAATACGATTTGTTAACAGCAATTAAAACATGGAAATGCGGATTATAATCATCACGCTTTTGATTATAAGTAACCTCTAATTTTCTTACATAACCTTTAGCAATCGTATTTACTTTTTACGCTTAAACATTTTTTGAAAAGCATGATTATAAGCTTTTATTTCATCCTCTAAATGCTCAGACATTACGTTTGGCGTCGTGAGTGTTAAAAAAATAAATTCCTTTTTTTCTTCCTGCTTAATATACTGCATCATCAAAGATAACCCTAATGCATCTTTGCGAGCTTTCCGCCAAGCACATACAGGACAAAATCGATTTTTACATGGATTCGCCTTATACAATTTCTTTTTCTCCAAAGTTTGATCCGCAACAAATGATAAAAATGTGTTACATTCCTTTATTAAATGCATTTGTCCCTCTCTCACATGTCTCTCAATAAATTTTTGAAATACTTGATTTTTTCTTTTTTTGTCAGTATACTTGTCCATGATATATCACACAAAACAACCTTGTTTTTTACAAAACAATGCCTATAAAAAGTTGCTTTTTCTCCTTCCTGTAAAGTTTTTTTCTAGTCAATTAAAACCTTACTATACTAGGTATGAAAAAGCAACTTTTTTTGTGCTTGAAACCAGTCATATCAATGAACTAAGGGTAACTATCCTCGCCGGGAATAGTTACCCTTAGTATCAAGACAAGAAGAAACTCGTTTTCACTCGTTTTAAAACCCTCTTAAATTTTAGGCTTATCTCTATTAATTTTTCCTACTTTTACAACTAAATAAATAGCATTAATACCCATCAAAATAGTATATGGAATTAATATATATAAGTTATCCATTTGATATACAAAAAATAATCCAAGTAAAAAATAGAATTTAGAATAGTTGCTATAAAATAACCTTTATCTAGCACTGTGTTCTTATTCAAAATTAACGCTCCTTTGTTAGCAACACTGAACATATTTGTTTTATTGACGTTGCTTTTTATCCTTAAAAATAAATAAGTAGGCAAACAATAAAGCTGATAAAGAAGCTCCTACTCCTCCGATAAATCTAGCAACCCAGATATTAA